>JBGQHD010000265.1:0-6746 GCA_041497795.1 Planctomycetia bacterium | reverse complement strand
GCCTTGTTACGTTCTCCCCGCTTCTCCGCGGCTGGCCGCTTGATTAGCTGCCGCCGTCATGCCAAAATGCATGCACTGGAGCCATCTCCCTCGCGACAGCCATTTCGGGACCATTCGCATGCCCTCAAGCGATACGACCACGCGCGATCTGCTGACCCGCGAAATGCTCACGCGCGTGTTTGGGCCGCAACCTGCGGCTTCCGTGAAGCCTGCCCGCGGGACGGGCCAGCCAAGCCCCGCAGTGGCCGAGGCCATGCGGCTGATCCTCGCAGGCGAGCCAGCCCCGCTGCGCCGATCGCGCGAGGCGGCGTCTCGTCAGGCGGCGCCGGCCGAAAACGAGCCCACCATCAAGACCTCCGCCCGCCGCTTCGTGGCACGGAAGTCACTGACGTTCCTCGATACGCCGGTCGGCGTGGACGGGCGCGGCCGGTTCACGCAAGAGAAATCCGACAGCTTGCCATCGCCAAGTACGGATGTGCGCGAGCTGCACGATGTCTACATGTCGCGTTGCGGCTATTGCACGGGCGTGATCCGGCGGCGGTTTGTGCGGACGTTGAGGAACGGCCGAGACGCGGTGAGTTCGCTGGCCGACCTGACCCTCCGCAACGTCAACGTGGTGAAGACGACGCCCAACGCGCAGTTGCTGCGGATGGTGCTGGCGGCCATTTCCCGCAAGACGATGGCCCGCTTCAAGCACCTGGTCCCCAATCGCACCGTGGCCTGGCTCGACAGCAAGCCGCTGGTGGCGCTGGAATCGCACAACAGCCTGCTGATCCACGGGGCGGTGACCGAGAGGGCCCTCGAGCGTTCACGGGCGGCGGTCACCTGCGTGGTGCTCCACACCAGCGACGTGATCGACCGCTGGAAGTGCGTGGAAGACAAGCAGCATCGGCCGGCCGTGACGCTGCTGGACGATCTAAAGACCTTCCACCTGGCGCGGCACGAGCTGGCGCCGCGGCAATCGACGTTGCCCAGCCGGAAGACGAAGCCGCAGATCGAGCAAGTGCGCAAGATCGCCATCACGCCGCTGAAACCGGCCGACACGACGGAGGTCACCCTGCGGCCACGTCCGCGCGCCGAAGCCGCGCCGGCCAACGTGGTGGCCGCCAACGCGGTGGCGGCGATCGCCAAACCGGCCGCCGCGGCGCTCTCGGGCACTGCGGCACCCATCATGGCGTCAGCAACGGTCGCGCAGTCGCTGCTCTATCGCGCCGGCCGGGTGTGGGAGCGTCCGGTGGCCAATCCCGTGCCGGCGTTCCTGGAGCGGCGGACTCGGCGGGCCAAGATCATCGCCATTACCGACGTGAACTCAGGCGACGGCAAGACGGCCCTGGTCTCTCAATTGGGTGCCATGCTGGCCGCTCAGGGCGACCAGGTGCTGATGCTCGATTTGGACTACCGCGGCGCGCTGACCGACGCCTGCTTCGCTCCCGAGGCGCGGCAACAGCTCCGCGCCACCGGCCGCACCGTCGTGCGGTGGCTGGAATCGGCGGGCCGCCGCGGCCGGCCGCTGCTGGAGTGCATGGCGCGCGTCTCGAACAACCTTTGGGCCGTGGCCTCGGACGAGTCGCTGGGCGTGTGGGAAGCCCGCGAGCGGGCCGCTTGGCTGGTCGAGCGCGATCCCTACGACGTGCGGTTCCGCCTCCGTGGCGAGCTGCACGGCACCGACATTTGCCAGCGGTTCGACTGGATCCTGATCGATTGCTCGCGGCGTCTGAGCACGGCCGCCATCAATGCATTCACCAGCAGCGACTACCTGCTGCTGGCGGGCCAGACGCAGGCGTCCCAGGTCCAGGCCTCTTCGCAGGCCCAAGTCGGACAACTGCTCGGCTGGCTGGCGCGGCTGAACGTGCTGACCGGCGCGTGCCGGGGACTGTCGATGCTCGGCGTGGTGAGCGTGAACGAAGAACCAACCGGCATCGCGACGACCGGCATCGCGCCGACCGGCATCGCGTTACCGGCCGTTGACCGATCCACCGCCGCCAGCCCGCGGCGCGATCAGCGCTGGACCGACGGCGTCTATTATTTCGGCAACTCGGTTCCGCGAGTCGCCGTGGTGAAAGACTCCATCGCCAAGGAGGCCGTGGCCGCCGGCGTCCGCTCGCGCGCGGCCGCGATGCCCATGCGGGGCATCGCTGGCAATTCGCGCACGGCGGGCAGCTCGCACGCTGTGGCCGGCTCGCACATCGCCGGTCTCGCGCGGGAAATGAAGGAACGGATCGCCGCCCGCGGCAAGCGACGCTAGGCTCGGTCAGGATTTGAGATTTGAAGTTCGTGGATACTGTCCTTTTCGCGTTCGAGGTGAGTGAGTGAGTCAGTGAGTACGGTGGAGTGGCAAGAGCCGCGCGCGTTGCGCTTGCTGACTCACCTGCTCATCCGCCGACTTTTTCCATCCTTCTGTCAGGAGATGCCCATGGCCGACGTGCTTTCCCCCAAAGACATCAACCCGCCGACGCTGAAGAAGCTGTTCGACGAAGCGTACATGGACACCACGTTGGACAACGACGGCGACCTGCGCGTCGAGGAAGACGGCTTGGGCTGCTACGTGCTGCCGATCAACAACGGCGACCGGCTCAAGCTGCTGACGGTGTGGCAGGCCCGCAACGGCTGCACGGCCGCCAAGCGGCTGGAATTCGCCAACCGCGTGAACGACGGCATCATCACCGTCCGCGTGTCGGTGAACGACGAGCTGGTGTTCTTCGACTATTACATTCCGGTCGAAGGGGGCATCAACAAGAAGGCCGTGATCCTGGCCACCAAGCACTTCCTCACGGTGCAGAAGCTGGCGGTCCTGGAGTGCGGCGGGCAGGAAGTGCTCGGCTAGCCGCAGGGCGGTCAACAATCCGAGCGTCGGCGCGCGAAGCGAACGAATCGCTTCGGCGGGGATCGTCTCGACAAAGTTTGGCGTGCCGTGGGCAACATGGGCCGCGAATGCGGCCCTTTTTGTTGCTCTCCGACTCTTCGGGGGCGGTCTCATTCGGCTTCAGCCGACTCCCCGTCTGCCACCAGCTTCTAGCTGGTGGAGGAAGGCTACTTCGCCTCATGAAGAGCCGGCTTCCAGCCGGCTTCTCCGCCTGGTTTCAACCCTCGCGCCGCACTGGTCTGAAGACATGATGAGTGCTTGCACGCCGATCGTGACGGCGCACCCGATCTGCTATCATCCGCGCGCGTCAGGTCACAGCGCAGGCTCGTGCGGCCACAAGACCACTTGCTCGAAAGAATGAGTGCGCACCCTTCGTGCCTCCCGGGGTCGCGCTTTGTTACCGACTCGTAGGGGGCAATATCGCCGGACGGCGCTCGAGCCGATGTGTGAATTGGCCTCTATTTTCGAGGGGTTTTCCGGCCCGGGGCATGAGTCGCGCCGCGACGATGAGATCGCCGCGGATTGGCGCGGCCGCGCTGCGATGCGTCTCATTGAGCGTGCGCCAATCGTGCGGCATGACAGCGCCGCGGCTCTTCGCGCGAGGAAACGATCTCCGCGCCGCGGGCGCGCGAGCGCGGCTTTTTTTCGCGCGAAACGCCCGCCGCGCGGCCGATTCGCCTTGACGCACTTGGGCCAAAATTGCTTCAATGCGGCCAGTTCATGGGAGCGCGTTGCTGAATCACGTTCATCGCCTGACGGTTCAGCACGCACGATCCGGAGAAGTTTGCTCCCGGAACTCGCGGTCACGGAAGACAAGAGCTGGTTCGACGCCACTCAACCAAGCGCATGAATCCAGGACGGTTCTCCTCTCAACGCGACCCCGGCCTTGGGCCTGCCTCAGGAATGCGAGGCGCCGCCGGGACTCACGCGAGCAAGCCAAGCCACCCGCTGCGGAACGGCGGCCGCATGATCCATCGGCGCGGCACGAATCGAATCGCTCCACGGCCCAGCGGTGTCGCCAGATCGCGGATCGTCACCGATCATCGTCACGAGATCCCCTGAGAGGACCATCGCCGCGGACCATCGCGTCGGACCATCGCGTACGTGCTCCCCTCCTCGGGCGCCCTGGGGGGAGCGGATTACGGCAAACCCGGGCGTCCCACCTTGAGGAGCCACATGATGGCAACCACCAAGAAGAAGACCACCAAGAAGTCCGTGAAGCGTTCGACGAAGAAGAAGGGCACGGTCAAGAAGGCGAAGCGCTCGCCCAAGAAGCGCGCCAGCAAGAAGACCAAGGGCTAGTCGGAGCGACCTCCGGGTGAACTCTCGCGCTGTACACCTTCGGCTGGCCGCCAGGCCGTGCCCGCCACAGCGCCGGTGAACGTCAGCCCACCCAGCCACGACGAGAAAGGCCAGCTTGCACCCCCGAGGCAGGCTGGCCTATCGTTTTGCGCCGTGGCTTGCGCCGGCCCTATCGCCCGGCGGACCGGCTGGTAGGCGTCTTGCCCGGCCGCCGCGCCGTGCGGCCGCTGCCGGACGTCGTGCTGGCGGTGCCGCGGCCACCCGTCAAGCCGACCCGGCGTCGCAGGGCGTTGACGAACTTCGAGCGCGTGTGGCCCTGCATGGTCAGCCAGGCAAAGCCCCAAATCCCGGCCAGGGTCAGGACCACGACCACGACCGCCACGATGGCCTGCCGGCCGAGCTCGCGGCGCAAGTCATTCGCCGGGGCCAAGGCGTCGGATTCTCGTTCCTGGACGACGACGACCCACCCGGTCTGCCGGCTGTTCACCACCACCGGCTTCATGGCCGCCATCCAGCGGCCCGCATACTCGCGACACGCTTCATCGATGGTGCCGTCGGCGGCGGGCCGCGACACGGGGTCTTCGTAGTCGTTCAGCACTTTCTTGCCGTTGAGTTGCACTTCCGAGGCGGGCGCGCCGCCTTCAGGCTGCGTCAGCAGCAGCACCTCGCGGCGAATGTCCTCGTTCACGTAGAAGCGCTCGTTCATCGTCCGGTGTTCTTCTCGGAAGCGGCGCAGCAAGGGATGCTCCAGCAGCCCGCCTCGCTTTCCGCCGAAGGCCTTCTGGTTGTCCACCCGCGCATCGATCAGCGAGGTGATGATCGCGTCGTTGTCGTGCTGCAACTCGGAGAATTCACCGAACTCCACGCCCATGGCCAGGATGCCGGCGGTGACGATCTTCTCTTCCTCCTCGCCGGCTTCGTTCTTGACTGTGACGCGCACCCGAATGGGCACCGAAAACGCCACCATCGGCTGGTGGGTCGCCTCACTCTTGAAGACGTGAGAGAGGTGCGGAGCTTCGATCGGCTTGACGTTCTGCGCCTCGTCCTTCTCCAAATCGCGTCCCCGGCCTTGGAAGTAATCTCGCGTGCGATAATTCTTAAACAGCGTGTCGATGTCCAGCGGGTCCCGCGCCAACTGGTCGCCGTGGTCGTTGGTGATGAACCAGCTCGTCGAGGACAGGCCCTCCGCCTGGAACTTGATCCGCAGCACCTTCAGCCACTCTTGCAGAGCTTTCCAGTTGAGAATGACGTCATGGGCATGCTTCCTTTCCAGCTCGTCGGGAAACGTCTTCGGATTTGCCTGGGCCAGGATACGGTCATAGCCTCCTTCCTCGTTCAGTTCACGTTCGATGGCCTCGCTGGGATTGGGGGCAGATTTGTGCGACTCTTTCAGCGCCTCCTTGGCCCCCTCCAAGGCTCGCTGCAAGCGCGAGAGTTGCGCCACTGCGGCCCGCGTCGGGTCGGCGAACGAGGCTTGCCGCAAGCCTTCGCCAGCCGAGGCGACAAACGCCGACGGCTCGGCAGTCTTCTTGGCAGGCGAGCCGACCTTGGCGGCCTTCTCGCCGGGTTTGGGCGATTCCGTGGTTTTGGGGCCCGGCTTCGCCGTCCCCTTTTCGACTGGCTTGCCTTTCTCGTTCGTCTTGCCTGGCTGCTTGTCGCCAGCGTCCGCCTGCGCGGCCGCGACGGTCCCCAGTTCCTCGGCGGCGCTATTGAGCGCGCCCCACCGCTTGTGAATCTTCGCCTCCACCGCCGGCGCCGCGTAGGTCGCCGCCAACTGGTGAAGTTCATTGGTGCGCAGGGTCAGCCCCTCCGCGGCGAGGTTCATCGTGGAGTCGAACGCCTTCCAGCCAAAGATCGCCATCAACCCCAGCAGCACCAGTGGAACGACCGTGCCCAGGATCAGCACCGGCCGCCGGGTCCAGCGGCGCTGCCATTCGTCCAGATCGGTAAGCAGGGCCTGCACGTTCGCGTAGCGCCGCCCCGGCTGCGTCGCCAGGCAGCGGTCGATGATGTCGGCCAGAAAGCGGTTCACGCCCCCGACCTTGCGGTGCTCCGCCGGCTTGGGAGCATTTTCGAGCGTCTGACGGTACGCGGTCAGCCGCTCCTCCAGCGTGTTGGCCGACTCGAGCCGTTTCACGTTATCGTCGCTGCGGTAGGGCGGCTCGCCCGTCAGCATGCAATAGAACACGGCGCCCAAGGCGTACACGTCCCACCTCGCGTCGGGCACCGCCTGCTTGAGGTTCGCCTGCTCCGGCGCCATGTAGAACAGTGTGCCCAGCGACGGCGTCTGGTCATCCGACAGCCGGGCCTGGCCGAAGTCGCACAGCCGCGGCCGGCTGTCCTGGTCCAACAGCACGTTGGCCGGCTTCAGGTCGCAGTGCAGCACCCCCTTGCCGTGGGCGTGCATCAGGCCGGTGGCCACCTCGCGGAACAGGCCGATGGCCTCGTCCGTCGGCAGGGCCCCTTGTTCGTTGAGCCGCTCTTCCAGCGAGCCGTGCCCCAGGTACTCCATCACGTAATAGGGCGGGTCGGAATCCCAGCCGACCTCGATCAACTGAATGACGTAGCGGTCGGCCGACAG
>JBGQHD010000264.1:0-6750 GCA_041497795.1 Planctomycetia bacterium | reverse complement strand
CGACGGGACGCTCTACGTGGTGGACAGCTACAACGACCGCGTGCTGTGGATTGAGAAGTAACTCCGCGCCGCGTCGGCACCAGCGCCAACCCGGGCCGCCACCCGAGGCGCGCCGACTTCGGTGTGCTTCATCTGCGGCGCCTGGGAGGCCGGGTGACCACGACTCAGCCGCCGCCCCTGGCCGCCCACCATGGATGAAGACGACGTGAAGAACCCGCGTCGCGTCCGTTAAGAGTTCAGGGCACGGGCCCTGGAGGCCTCGCGGAAAAACGGGGCCCCCCAGGGAGCCGTCCTGGCCGCGCGGACGCGTCCTGACAGGCTGGAGAGCCGCAGGAGGGCCGTTTCGGCCCGTCGGTGCTGTGAGGTGCTGCCGGCTGGCCGGCTGGAGATGGCACCGGGGCGGCGATCCGGTCCTGCAGGGGTGGAGGCGCCCGGTGACACCGCGATCGTCCTTGGCCTACACGAGCCTCCGGCAAGCTGCCATAGGATCAGCAGCCGCCGTATGTCCGGTGCCGCCCGAGCTGCTCACGGAAGGACTACTCCTTCTTGTTGCCTTTTGCCGTCCCGCACACTCTGGCCCCCCCCTCCCAGCGGTCAACCGTCTCACCTCGGTCAACGTCTTGATCGCCGCTACGTGCCGCCTTTGGGCCGCGCTCCGACCCTGCATGTAGGTTGCCTGCCGCGGCGGCACGTCGGGACCGACCATGGTAGCAGCGACCGCAAAATACTGGACTTCCAACCAGGACGAGACGACTCGGTCGATCAAGAGCTTTGCGGCCAACGAGTCGGCGCCCTCCGCGAGCTCTGACCGGAGAGCAGCTGCATTTCGAGCCAGCGACTCTTTCAGGCACAGGTTGTGGCCGGATAGCAGATCGATCCAACGTCGCTCGACATGACCCGAGAGGTCGGCATAGGCACGCCACAGCTCTGGGTGCTGGTCGAGGATTCGCCGCAGTTCAGGGAGCGACTCGACGTCGCCGTCCTTGGCCCGCTTGAGCACGGCGTCCAGCTCTTGGAGCACGGCGGATGGCAAACCAGCCATTGGCCCGCCGTGCACGGCGCCACACTCGCCAGCGGTGCCCGCGGGGTCGACAGAAGCCGGCAGCATAGAGCAGACCCTCCGGGAGCGCGTAGAGAACTTCGGAGCGGGAGCCGAGCTCGCTGATCGACCAGGCCGGGAGTCGGTGCGCGGCCCCGGTCCCGGTCCCTGGCCAGGTTCGCCTGATCCAGCGGCGGTCCGCCATCCGCCGGGGCCGACCCAGCCGCCATGGCCCAGGTGTGGCGTCGTTGCGAGCTTCCCTGCGTCTCGGGCCGTCGGTAACTGCTTGACGCGCCGGCGGTGTGCGGCCTTGGCCTGCGAGTCCGCCGATAACCTTGTTCACCGCCGCTGTTTGGCGTGTAAGCGCCACAGGAACTTCTTAATCTTTAGACGCCAGGAGTCGGGTCAGCTCCTTCTTCGCGGCATGGGCGACCCCTGGATGCGCGTCGACTTGCATGCGCTCGAGGATCGGCTTCAGCCGCTCCTTGGCCAGGCCAAACTGCACCAGTGCCCTCATGGCGGTCACGCGGATGATCGGACGCTCGTGGCGGCAAAGCGGCTCGATGGCCGACAACGAGACCATCGCCTTGGGGTCCATCTTCACGAGCGCAATCAGGCACCCGGCTTTGACCAGATCGTCCTTGTGCTTCAATCCTTCCAGCAAGGCCGACACCGCGGAACGGCCGATCGCCGCCAGCGCTTCCGCGCTCGGCGAGTGATGAATGAGGCCGAACATGCTCCGCGGCTGCGCCCATTCGTCCTGCTCCAGGCGGCGAATCAAGTGTGGGATGGCGGCCTCCGCTTTGGGCCCGATCGCTCCTAGCACGGGAGGCGCCAGCTCGTCACCATCGTTCAGTTTTCGGATAACCGCGGAGACGGCGGGAGCGGCTTTCGGGCCAAGGTAGAAGAGCGCCCACATCGCCGTCTGCCGGACCTCTTCGCGACGATCGTCTAGCGCGCGGATCACTCCTTTCACGCCCGCTTCGCCGATGGCGGCAATGGCAGGGCCGAACGCTCCCCTGGCGCGCTGGCGGTCGTTGGCCGAGGTCGCCGCGGCGGTCATCCGCTCGGCACCCTCTAGCAATGCTCCTAAGTGCTTCACCTCCGGACCAATGCGGCGGGCAGCGTCGGCAATCGAGGCAAAGGGGGCGTCGGGCTGATCGAGCGCGCCAATGATCTTCTCCAGCGCCGGCTTAGCGCGCCTCTCCATCCGCCCCAGCGTGTCAATCGCCGTGCTTCGCACGAGCTGGTCATCGTCGCCAATCGCTTCGGTTAGCGGGCCGAGGGCCTTTTCTTCCAGGACGGGCAGCACGTCCGGGGCTCGCCACGAGATGTGGAACAGCATGAATGCGGCATTCCGCCCCGTGGTTACGTCCCCGGTCCGCAAGGCCTTGCACAGCGGCTCGATCGACTTCTCACCGTGCCGCACGAACCCTTTCATCATCACCCACTGAAAATACTCTTCGGCATTCAGCGCGGCGATCATGTGTGGGATGGCGCGCGGCCCGAGCTGGGAAATCGCGTAGAAGGCGTTATGCCGAGCCGTGTTGGCCGCATCGGGCTTGCCGTCCAGCAGCTTCGCCAGATGCGGAATCGCCGCGTCCATCTTGCCCACCTGCGACGGGTGGCGAGACACGATCGAGCTGATCAGCCGGGCGGCGTCCGATCGCACTCGCAGGTCTTTTGATTGCAGGGCCTCCACCAGCGGCTGCACGGCCTCGGCGTCGAGCCACGATAACACGCCGCACGCCGCCTCGGCCAAATCGCTATCCTTGCGCTGCATTAACTCGGTGCATTGCTTGATGACGTTCTTCTTGTGATCGCCCAATTGGTCCTGGATGGCCGCCTGCCGCAGCCGGCCGAGCGCGGCCAGCTTCTCGCCGCGATCGCCGTCTTCGACCGTCTTCAGGACGGCGGCCACGTCCACAGGCTGCTTGGGAGGACCGTCATCTGCCAACGACCGGTGACCGCAGCCCATGGCGTGACCGACAACACACGCCAGCATCGCAGCGGCTCGAAGAAGGCTTGGCATCGTGTCTGGCTCCGGCGGGCGTGAACAATAACTCACGCTGTCGGTTCAGCTTACCCGATTGCTCCCTTGGCTCGGTAACAAACCTGTAACCAGCCAACCGACATCGGCGATGTCCCGCAATTCGCCGTTGGCATTGCCGTTGCCAAGGACAAGAAGGCGGCTGGCAAACGCGAGGGGACGCTGAAGCTCGGGGCGCTGGAGCGCGCGGCACAGCGTGGCGGCGTCTCCCGGCTTGGCTTCATCATGCTCGGTGCCCTGGTCAGCGCAGGCTTGGTGGTTCTGGGGCTGGGACGCCGGCGTTCCCCTCAGCGTTGATCGAGGGCCGGCGCAAGAATGGGTGGATCGTCACCAGCGACATTTGTACGATAGTCAACGAGGCGGGGAGGCATGCCACCAGAGCAGGAGACGAGCGGTGCGACGCACGGATCGAGACCCCGCCGCCCCGCGCATGACGCGCCGCTGCCTGTTGCAGGCTGGTGGGCTGGGAATGCTGGGACTCTCCCTGCCGGAGCTTCTCTGGGCGACAGAGCGCCGCGCGCCGGAATCGCCCGTGCGAGGTCAGGCGGATTCCTGCATTTTCATCGTGCAGTATGGCGGGGCCAGCCAGATTGACACCTTCGATCCCAAGCCGGCTGCCCCAGCCGAGGTCCGCGGTCCCTACCGGTCGATCCCCACGTCCGTGCCGGGGATTCAGGTCAGTGAAATGCTGCCCCGGCTCGCGCGGTTGGCGGAGCACTTCTGCCTGGTGCGTTCGCTAGAGCACCGCGTCTCGGACCACGACGGCGGCATGCACGTGTGCATGACGGGCGACCTGAAGCCGCTGGCGTCCACGCCGTACGTCGGTTCCCTGGTAGCCAAGTTGCGGCCTGCGACTCACAACATGCCGAGTTACGTGTGGCTTCAGAACCTGGCGGGTGACGTGCAGCCTCGTTTCCGCGGCGGCGGGTTCCTGGGCGCAGACTGCAGTCCGCTGGTAGTGGGGGAGGACGAGGACAATACAGCGTCACCCAATTACCAGTTCCGCGGATTCAATCTGCCGGCCGACGTTTCCTCACGGCGGTTGCAGCAGCGGCTGTCCCTGCTGGACAGCCTCGAGCTGTGTCACGCCGAGCCCGCGGACGCTGGCCCCCGAGACCTTCAGCGTTTTCGGGAGCTGGCTGTCGACTTAGTTTCCGGCCCGCGGGCGCGGCAGGCCTTCGACCTGCGGCAGGAGCCATCGGCCGGGCGCGATCGCTACGGCCGCCATGCGCTGGGCCAGAATCTGCTCCTGGCCCGCCGGCTCGTCGAGGCCGGCGTGCGGCTGGTGACCGTCAACGCCTGGTGCGGACGGGCTTCGAAGGACGACGTGTTGGCTACCCAGGGATGGGACCACCACGGAGCCGCCATCCAACGTTGCGGCATCTTCGACAGCGGCACGTTCGGCCTGGGCTTTGTGCTGCCACGCTTCGACGCTGCCCTATCTGCTCTCCTGGAGGACCTCCATGTGCGGGGTCTGCTCCAACGGACGCTCGTGGTCGTCGTCGGGGAATTCGGACGCACGCCGCGCATCGCCAGCAACCCGTACGCCGGCCGGGATCACTGGCCCCAGTGCTATTCGGCTCTCCTGGCAGGTGGAGGTATGCGGGGAGGGGCTGTCCATGGTGCTTCTGACCGACTGGGCGCTTATCCGGCCAAGCACCCTGTCTCCCCAGAAGCCTTGGGGGCCACGATCTTCCATATGCTGGGCATCCCACCGGAAACTCGACTGGGCCCGGACGGGTTCAGCTTCCGTGTCAGCAACGGGGGACCGATCGAAGCCCTGTTCGCCTAAAGAGGCCCCGAACGCAACCCCCATATGCCTGCCGCGCTGGAACCAGTACCGCTACCGCGTTTGGCGACACTCTCAGTAGCAAGCAAGCCCAGTTTTGATGGCGAACACCCCCTCGGCCAGACCAGCGCGGGGCCGAAGGGCGGAAAGACTGTCGCGGTCGGCACCTATCCCGCCAGGGCAAACGTCGTGCGGGTGTTGGATGTTGGCGACTGAGCGCGCCCTTTGGGGCAGATTTCCCGACCGCGCCGACCACACCCAGGAGCGTGGCATGAGATTATCGATGTGCCTTCTGTTAGTGGTCGTGGGGTCCACTGCGATCGCTTTGGAGCCGATCCCAGACAAGCTGGTGGTGCTGACGTTCGACGATGCCAGCAAGTCGCACTTCACCGTGGCCCGCCCGCTGCTCAAGAAGTACAAGTTCGGGGCGACGTTTTTCGTCACCGAGGGCTTCGACATGACCACCAACAAGCGGGACTACATGACGTGGGAGGAGATCGCCCAGTTGCACAAGGACGGGTTTGAGATCGGCAACCACACGCGGGGCCACATGGGGGTCACAGACAAAAATGTCGGTGACCTCGCCGAGCAGGTCCGGGCAATCAACGAACGCTGCAAGGAGTACGGCATCCCAGCCCCCGTCAGTTTCGCCTACCCTGGCAATGCCATTACCAAAAAGGCCCTCCCCATTCTGAAGGATTTCGGCATCAAATTCGCCCGTCGCGGCGGGAGCCCCGAATTTCCCTCCAAGGAAGGACGCGGCTTCGCCTATGAACCGGGACTCGATCATCCGTTGTTAATCCCATCTGCGGGCGATGCTCGTCCCGACTGGACGCTCGAGGACTTGAAACGGGCGGTTGACCCGGCCAAGCACGGCAAGATTGCGGTCCTCCAATTCCATGGTGTTCCCGACACGGCGCACAGTTGGGTGACCACGTCGATCGAGCAATTTGAAGGCTACCTGAAGTATCTGTCAGACAATAAGTTCCACGTCATCGCACTGCGGGATCTGTCCCGATACGTCGATAAGAAGATCGTGCCAGCCAATCCGTGGGGAGTCATTGAGGATCGCCAGCGCCAGCTCGCCTCAAAATCACGCCCAAAGTGATGCAATATCCGTTAGCAGCACGCGACCACCTTCTAGACGCTTCGCGCCGTCTACACGACGAGGCCCTCGAACTTCAAATCCACAAGTTTGAGCCTCACGTAGGCTTGGGCGCGCGCCGGCAGCTCGAGCGCACCCTCGGTGCTGCGTTCGACAACCACGGCCGCTCCGATACCTAGTCCGAATGAGAAATTGCCGCCCGGATTGCCCAGGAACTTGTCGAGCACGAACGATTCGAATTTCGGGGCCGAGTCGCTACGGAAGGCTGGGTGGATTTCCACCGCGGCCAATTCGCGGCGCTGCTGCGGGTTCTTGGCGGGATCCGTGTATTGAAAGAGCGCCAGCCGGCAGCGGAAGTTCTTTTGAAACACCTCTTCGTAGAACGCCTTCGACGAGCCGTCTCCCTGCGCGGCCGCCGTGATGACGAACCGGCCCGCCTGCGGATCGCGGATCTGTTGTGTCAGGAGCGCCTCTCCGCCCGGTCCGAGACGCCATACGGCTGCTGCCGCTCCACCGACAATTCCGAGCACGGCGTGTCGCTGGCCGGCGGTGGCCGGGTCGGGAAGGAGCCCGACACCGAAAGCGGGCGGATCGCGGTCGGCGACGATCGGCGCCGCCCGCCAGCCCTTAGAACCTGTCCAAGAACTACTCCGTGTTTTGAGGGACGGGTCGCGGATGGATGGTGTAGTTCCATTGGGGGCATGTTTCGTGGCGAGTGATTTGGATGTTTTTGAACTCGGCCTTGCTGACGCGCAGGCCGGTCTCAT
>JBGQHD010000263.1:0-6753 GCA_041497795.1 Planctomycetia bacterium | reverse complement strand
CGAAGTCCACCGCCGGGTCGGTGAGGTTCATGCCAGGGCAAGCCGGGTCCGACAGTTTCTCCAGCGACATGACGTCGCCGCAAACCTTGAGGATCTTGTACTGCGCGTTGTTGGCGATCACGAAGGTGACCGGGATGCGGTGATGCGCGGCCGACCACAGCCCTTGGATGCCGTACATCGCCGCGCCGTCTCCGAGCAGTCCCACCACCGGCCGATCGGGCCAGGCCAGCTTCACCCCCAGCGCCGTGCCCAGCCCCCAGCCGAGCGCCCAGCCGCGATGGGCGAAGTGTCCGCTGGGGTCCTTCAGCGTGCCGAGCTTCTCCAACAGCGAGTGGTGTGTGGTAATGGCCTCCTCGATCACGGCGGCGCGAGGCGGCAGCGCGCGGGCCAGGGCTTCCATCAGCACCAGCGCGGTCATCGGTCGCCGGGGGCGCTCGTCGTCGATGCGCGTGAGCAGCGCTCGGCGCTCGGCCTCGCGCTGAGCCGCGTATTGCTGGCGGCGCGCCTCGGCCGCCGACGCCGCCGGGCCGGTGACGCGCTCCGCGAGCAGGTCCCCCAGCTCGGACAGGCCGGCCTTGGGGTCGCCGAGCAGGCCCAGCTCGACGGGATAGTTCTTGCCGATCTGCCAAGGATCGTTGTCGAGATGGACGATCCGCACGTGCTCCGGGATCGCCCGCTCCGGCTCGTGGTAGAGGTACATCTTCAGGACGTTCAAGCCCACGGCCAGCGCCACGTCGTGCGGGGCGAGCAGCTTGTGCACATCGGGCGACCACAGCGGCAGGCCGCCGAAGTAGAGCGGATGATCGGTGGCCATCGGCAGCCGGCCGTGGGCCGTGCCCGCCTCGGCATAGACCGGCGCGCCGAGCCGCTCGGCGACGGCGGTCAGCTCGCTCGCGCCGCCCGACTCCATCACGCGGCTGCCGGCGAGGATCACCGGGTTCTTGGCTGCCGCGAGGAGGTCGGCCGCCCGCCACAGCGCCTCCAACGGCGGCCGCACCCGGCGGTCGGGCACGTGGGCCGCGGAGAGATCGAAGCGGTCCGACGTCTCCATCTGCAAGTCCAGCGGCAGCGCGAGGAACACCGGCCCGGTCGGCGGGGTGAGCGCCGTCTGAATGGCCCGCCGCACGGCCGTCGGGATGTCCTGCACGCGGTGCACCTCGGCCGACCACTTGGTCCACGGCCGGGCGACGCGGGCCACGTCCGCCTCCAGCACCGGCTCGCCCAGCCGCAGCCGCTGGTCCTGGTGCCCGACGGTAAGCACCAGCGGCGTCCCCTCGCAATAGGCGTTGTAGAGCATGCCCATCGCGTTGCCCAAGCCGCAGCTTATGTGCACGTTGGCCAGGCCGACCTGGCCGGAGGCCATCGCATAGCCGCCCGCCATCGTCACCACGGGAATCTCTTGCAGCGCGAAGAGGTACTGAAACCGCCCGTCGCCGACTAGCGCATGGTTGAGCGGCAGCTCCGTGGTGCCGGGGTTGCCGAAGATGTGCCGCACGCCGGAGCGGTGCAGGACTTCCAGGAATGCTTCAATGCCGGTCATGGTTCCGGAATCTATCAGGCTCGGCGGGATGGTGATAGACTTCGGGCAGGTAGGGTTGGCCAGTCGGCTCGTCGTCACACTAACCCGACGCGCAAGCGAGGGAGGAGCACCCACCCTCGCTTGCGCGTCGGGTTAGTGTCGGCCTAATGATGACGAGCCGAGCATCTGGGCGCCCGAATTCCGAAGTCGGCAGCTAAGCCCGCGCCCCAGCACGTACCATGTCCTCGAAACGCGCGGCCAAATCCGCTTCGAACGATGCGGCTGCCCTCCTAGCTCGCTTCTCTCAACGCGACCGCCGGGCCCTAGCCCGGCTGATCTCGCTCGCGGAGGTCGGCGAAGCGCCATCGCCGCCAGCGCCGCCCTCCGCGGCTCACGTGGTGGGGATCACCGGCAGTGGCGGGGCCGGCAAGAGCACCTTGGTCGGCGCGCTCATTGGGCATCTGCGCAAGAAGCTCAACCTGCGCGTCGCCGTTCTGGCCTGCGATCCGCAAAGCCCCAAGACCGGCGGGGCCTTGCTCGGCGACCGCATTCGCGTGCGGTTCGATCCGGCCGACGAAGGCGTCTACTTCCGCAGCATGTCCACGCGCGGCGCACCGGGCGGCGTCGCCGAGAGCGCCGGCCGGGCCATCGACTGGCTCAAGGCGTTCGGCTTCGACGCCATCCTGGTCGAGACGGTCGGCATCGGTCAGGACCAGATCGCGGTCCGCGACATCGTGGATACCCTGGTCCTCGTCGTGACGCCCGCGACCGGCGATGAAATCCAATGGGAAAAGGCAGGCGTCATCGAGCTGGCCGACCTGGTCGTGGTCAACAAGTCGGACATGCCCGGGTCAGACCGCGTGCGGGAGCAGCTTCGCCACGCATTAGGGTTGTCGTCGAGCGCCAAGGAAGTGCCGGTGCTGCCGGCCACCGCCACCACGGCCGCGGGCGTGCCCGAGCTGTGGGAGGCGATCACGGCCGAGCGAAAGGCCGAGTGAAGGGCTGCGTCGAAGGGGTCGGGAGTCGATTTCGTGACGAATACGCTCAGCGTTATGGGAAGACTTTCTCCGTCACGAAATTGACTCCCGACCCCGTTTGGCGGACGCACGAGTCCGGCAGCGACTCGCCGAGCGAATTGCCCACATTCATCTCGCGGAGCGAGATGGCTACTTTGCTACCGCCGTGCCGTGCCGCGGCTGGTCAGGTCGCGGAGGTACGCCGCCAAGGTTTCGTCGGGGTTTGGCCAGATGCGGGCCACGCGAGTCGAGAGCGGCTGGGCCGTGCCGGCGCTCTTGATGTCGCGGAGGAAGGCGCGGAGCACCTCGCGCTGCTCCGGTCCCGAGTGCAGCAGCAGGTGGACCCAGCCCCAGCTCTCGGCATAGTCGATCTGGTCCATCTCCGCCGGCTCGGAGAGGGCCTCGAGCCGCCGCAGGTTGGGCTGCCAGCCCTGCCCCAGGCGCTCCGCCAGGAGGCCGACGTGCGGGCGGTTGATCCCCTGCATGCCGCGCGGCACTTCGAAATACTCGGCCAGCCCTTCGTCGAGCCACAGCGGAATCCGCCGCACGATCGAGTGCAGATAACCGTGGGCCACCTCGTGCCGCAGGTCTTCGCCCACGCGTTCGCCCCAATAGGCGTAGACCTCCAAGGTGGTGTCTTCTTCCACGAAGAACGCCCGGCGGTCGGGCAAGTTGGGATAGCGGGCCCGCATGAACGACTTGAACTGCTCGGCCGACGAGAACAGGTAGACGTTAATTGGCTCGTTGGATGGCGGCAGGCTCAGCAGCGACAGCAGGTCGGCCCGCTGGGCCGTCAGCTCGTCGATCAAGCGGTGCTGTGGCGGCAGCGGCTCGTCGGAACGGATGACGAGCTGCCCGCGGACGATCTCATACCGTACCGGCAGCGTCGCCTGACGCGCGTTCCAAACGCCCATTTGCGCGCAGCCGCCGACCGCGATCGCGGCGGCTGCCAGCAGTCGAATGCGGCGGAAAGGCATCGGTGAAATGACGAGTGCCGGGAGGTCCTCTGGAATCCGCTATCGGCCGGCGAGGTAAACCAGATCGAGACGAAGTTGGCTGCTGATTTTCGGGTAGCTGAGCTCGCCAGAGTTCAGGTCGCCCGAAGTCTGGCGACTTCGGCTACCCCGAAAAACTATGTTCGGCGACGGCTGCTATTCGGGACAGCGGGCCGCCAACCGCCACGGGCGCCACCATGCCATCAGCCGGCGACGGCAATGCTGTCTGGCGGACGGGCGCTACCCCCTCCCGAGGCAGCCGATCAATCAGCGCCGCGAACTCCGGCGCCCAGCGATCGACGCTGTAGTGCTCCTCGACCAGCCGCCGACCCGCGGCGCCCATGCGGCGGCGCAGGTCCGGATCGCGGGCCAGTCGGGCGACCGCCTCGGCCCATTGCTCCTCGGTCGAAGCCAGAAATCCGGTCGCGCCGTCGATGACCATCTCGCGATTCATGCCCACCGGGTTGGCCACGACCGGCAATCCGGCCGCCATGTACTGGAGCACCTTGAGGCCGCACTTGCCCAGGCTCCACGGGTCGTCGGGCAGCCAGGAGATGCCGATATCGGCGTCGGCCACTTCGGCCGCTTCGGTGGCCATCGACCATTGCCGGGGAACGACGGAAATGCCCGCCAGTTGCGGAAAGCGATTGCAGATGACCCGCAGCTCGACGCCCGGCAGACGCTGGGCGGCGGCGGCCAGCATCGGCTTGGCGAAGTTCAGGCAGTTCAGCGTGCTGTGCTGTCCGATCCACACCAGCTTGGCGTCGGCATCCCGCCGCGCGTGGCCGGCGAGGGGATAGAGGGCCGGATCGACGCAGGTGGGAATGCAGCGGACACGTTCCGGGGGGATGTATTGGGCCGCCTGCTCGCGGAGGTAAGCGTTGCCGGCGGTGACTTCGTCGGCGGCATAGACCGTGGCCCAGAAATGGGCCAGCCGTGCCCAGCTCAGCGGTCCCTTGCGGCTGTAGCTGTCGCGGCAGAACAGGGCGTCGTCGAAATCGTAGACCAGCACGCGGGCCGCCCGGCGCAGAATCCGCAGTTGCCACAGTGGCAGCAGCTTGCGTTGCAGGATCACGACGTCGGCGCCGGCCGCGGCGCGCAGTTGCGGGCTGCGCTGAAAGGTATTGGGCTCCAGCGGCAGCGATTCCAAGGTCCAGCCACGCCGGTTCAGCGCCGCCGCGAACGCCTCGATGCGATAGCGGTAGCAGACGTGATTGGGGGCCTCGGTCAGTGCCAGCACCTTCATCGCAGTCCTCCGTGACCACCGCGGCGCACCGTCCGCGCGGCGAACAAGGGGCGGGATGTTAGTCGAACGCCCGGCCGGGCAAAAGGCCAATGCCGCCACCCGAACTCGGCCCCCGAATCGCTCGTAGTGCTATTACCTTTCGTTGGTAGAATGGTAGGGTGACCCGCCGATCCGCCGGCGGGCCGCTCGGCCGCATAAGCGGGTCCGTTAACTGAGGCGAACCGTGACGTCGTTGTCTTCCGAACCTTCCGCCGAGGCCGCCAGCGAGCTGGATCGCTATCAGGCGTATCGGGCCGTCAGCACGCTGGCCGTGGCCAGTTTCGGCTTGGCCCTGCTGTCGGTGCTGACGTTCTTCCAGTGGGTCTTCGCCGTGGTGCCGCTGCTGGGGATTCTGCTGGGTCTGGCGGCCCTGCGGCAAGTTCGTTCCCGCCCGCACGAGCTAACTGGCTTGCCGATGGCCCTGGCGGGCATTATCCTTTCAGCGGTGCTGCTGCCGGCCGGTTGGGGCTGGTTGTCTTACGTTTTTGCTACGGAAGTGCCGCCCGACGCCGTGCGGATCACCTACGACCTGTTCAAGCCAACCCCGGAGGAAATGGAGAAAGGCGAGTTCCCGCCCGCCGCCGCCCGCGCTCTGGATGGGCAAAAGGTGTTCCTCAAGGGGTACATGTTCCCGACGAGTAATCACGAGGTCAAGGAGTTTACGCTTTGCCGCGATAGCGGCGAATGTTGCTTCGGCGGCCAGCCGAAACCCTGGGATATGGTGCGGGTGGTCATGAAGGACCCCCCTCGAGCCGAGGAAACGCGTTGGCAGCGGAAGGTCGCGGGCGTACTGCGGGTTCGGTCCCTCGAACAGGTGCATCACGTGCAAGAGGGCAATGTCGCCCACCAGTTGTTCTTCTTCCTCGAAGCGGACCATTTGAAATGAACAGCCAGCCGCGACACGGGGCGCCGAGTGACCGGGGGTTGGGATGCCGTCGGTGGGGACGCCTGGTGGTGCGGCGATGCCTCGAGGGTCGCGGCGCTCAATTCGGCTGGCGGGCGCTGGCGGGCGCAGTGGTGCTGATCGGCGTGGTGCTGATCGGCTGCGGCCGCGTGGGCGACTCCCCATTGGCGGTGGCGCCGAATGAATCCCCGCCGAATGAATCCCACGCCGCGAGCACTCCGCCGACGCCGACCGCCGCGGATCGACCCACCACGCCGACCCTCTTCGCGGCAGGCTCGGACGAAATGCCGGGGACGAGCCGTCTGCCCGTGACACCCGTGGCGTTCGCCGAAACCCCGGAAGAGTCCGGCGCGGTGAAGAGCGCGACCTTCGACGACATCAAGTTCGAGATGAAGAAAGAGGACAAGTTCAAGCAGCGGATGCTGACCGACAAGATCAACGGCCTCTTCGACAAGACGATCCGCATCCGCGGCTACATCCTACCCAGCTTCAAGCAAAACGGCCTGACCCAGTTCGTGCTGGTCCGCGACAATATGGAATGCTGCTTCGGCCCCGGCGCCGCGCTCTACGACTGCATCGTGGTGCACATGGTCGAGGGCCACACCGCCAGTTTCAGCGTCCGCCCCGTCACGGTCGAAGGGAAGTTCACTTTCCAGAAGCTCGAAGACCCCGTCAACGGCGCCCTGCGGGCCATCTATCACCTGGACGGGGTGAGCGTGAAATAACGCTCGACGGGCGGACCGGCAGCGGCGAAATCGCAGTGGTGTCCTAATTTTGCCGGAAAAGCTCGAAAACCTCGCGGCGGCTGTGGCCATGTTCATGGCCTACTACAACTTCTGCTGGCGGCCCCGGCAAGAGCGGGCGGAAGCGGGTTACGCCCTCGATGCCTGCGGGAATCGTGAACAAGCTCTGGACCGCCGAAGACCTCTTTGCCGAAGTAATGGCGCAGTGACCACTTGGCGCAAAAGCCTGCTATTTCAAGACTTACGATTGACAGCCGTCCTCGTGGCGACGTCGCCGTTCTGGATGGTCGG
>JBGQHD010000262.1:0-6764 GCA_041497795.1 Planctomycetia bacterium | reverse complement strand
TCGGCCTCGGTGCCGCCGATGATCCGCAGCGGCAGCGGCTGGGTCACGTTGCGGAACAGGTCTTCGCCCGTGAGCTGTCGGACCACGTACTCCTCGGGAATGCTGCGGATCTTCCGCGGCCCGTCGGTCAAGAGGTAGACGATGTTGTGCATCTCGCCTTCGTTGTAGGCCGAGAGCCGCATGGGGAGGATCAGCTTGTCGGTCTTGAACCGGAAGGCCATCGCCTGCACGTGGCCATCGAAGGCCGAGCCGGCCGGCAGCTTGGTATCCACGCCCTTCATCCGCGGCTTGGGATCCAGGTTGGCCTTGCCGCCGACCTTGGCCTTCTCGGCCACAAAGCACCAGCCGAGCTTCACGTACTCTTCGCAGACGGCGTCCATCCCGGCTGGGTACTTGTAGCCGTGGTCGTCCATCCAGCGCTTGAGCGCGGCCGCGCTGCCGGCCTCGAGCACGGCGACTTCGTACATGCCGACGGCCTCTTGCCGGAGGACACGGACTTCGTCCTCCTTGAGCCTGAGGCTGTAATCTCTCGCCCGCGGATCAGCCGCTCCTTGACCCCCGCCTTTCAGCGCTCGGAATCGGTCAAGTCGGGGGCGCAGGTCCACCAGCACCTCCGGCGGATCGATCGCCTTGGCGATCTGCGGAAAGATATCCTCCGAGACCTTCCGCAGCGCGGGCGGCGTGGGGAACGAGATCAGCATGCCGAAATCCTCGACCTTGCCGGAGAAGCCCGGCCGGATCACGAAGGTCTCGATGCCAGCTTCTCCGCCCTTGCCGTCCTTGAAGAACACGTAGGTCTGCTCGTCGCCCACGCGGACGATCGACGTGTTGTCGGTCACGTAGATCGGCGGCACCATGCCGCAGGGATCAGCGAGGGCCTGGCCAGAGGACCAGAGCGCAACGAGAATCCCGAGCAGGGTAACGATGGCGGCAGAGTTCGTGTGACGCATGGTGGTGTCTCCGGACGGGTAGAGAGGGGCTTCGCCGTTGACTTGGACGCCTAACGAGGTCCTTCGTTCCCATCAGGCCGCCATGGTAGCAAACCTACTCAACAGACTTGGACTTGCTGATCGCCGCCGGCCCACAGCCAGTCGGGGCGACTCATCGGCTCGCGCCTCCCTGGTTGGTGACGGAGCTCGACGGCTGGTACTTCACCCAGGAAATCTGCGTCACGAGTTGGCTGAGCGCCGCGTAGGAGATGTGGGCGTTGGTGGCGAACTTCGGCGTGGCATTCGACGGAAACGTGGCCAGCGTCGCGTCGCCGACCAGGAACACGTTGAAGTCCTTCGAGAGGTTCTCGTACCCGGCGGTAGTCCGGCAGAAACACATGTCGGTGGCGTATCCGGTGAGGAGGATATGCCGGACCTTCTGCTTCTTGAGGAAGTCCCTCAGCACCCCGTAGCCGTCGCCGTCGTAAATGACCACGTCCTCCGGATCGGTTTCGAGGTCCGAGGTCACGGGGATCGGCAACTCCCAAAAGCCCGCGTTGTTGTACCCGGGGCCGGCGTCCAGGCCGGGAAACTGGCGAAAGTAGTCCCGCACCGGGTTGTCTTTCGAAAGAGCAATCGTCCGCGGGAGCGGTTCTCCCTGGTAGTCGAACGACGCGAGCTTTTCCTTCAGCTCCTTGGCCCCCTCTTTGCGTTCTGCTGCGGTCGGCTTGGCGCGGATCGAACGGTAGAGTTTCTTGCGAATCGGGTCTTCCTTGCCCGGCAGGCTGTACATGACGAATCCCACCTTCCCACGCAGCGACTTGTGAAACGGGCTGATGACCTCCTTCGTGTGACGGCCGCCGAGCTTGTTCTTCGCCGGCGTGCAGAAATCGCAAACGCCGGCAGGTTCGGGCGTTTTCCACCCCTGGCCATCGTCGATTCCCCACGGGTGAACCATGATGACGGCCGTGTCCGCCGCCTTCAGCCGGTTGGGCATCTCGATGATGCCGCGCGCGTTATACGAAAACCGCCACGCTCGCACCTGCAGGTCGGCCTTGTTATCGTCCACCAGCACCGGGGCCTCGTAGCGATCCAGCTCCTTGACCGGCTCGACGAACTCTGGGTGGTCCGCCAGCAACGGCGGCGGATCCTTCAGGCGCGTGAGCGTGTTCTGGTAGATGCGCGGCTCGGGCGTCTGAGCACTGCAAGTGCTGGCAACCAAGCCAGCGATCAGCAGCCGGGCTGCTGCGCAGCAGCCCGGCTGCTTGGCGGAAGCGTAACGCATGAGCTTACTCCTTGGGCGGGGACTTGGCTTGAAGATAGGCGAATAGGTCTCGCACTTCCTGAGGCTTCAATTGCCGCGACAAGCCCTCGGGCATCAGGGACACCGGCGATTCTGCGAGCTTGTCGATCAGGGCCCAACAGCTTCGGAAAGACCGCAGCCAAGTTGGACGCACCGGAGATCGGCAATACGTCGAGCAAAGCGACCCGCTGCTCGACAGACGCGCTGGGATCGGCGACCACGGCGGCAGCCCGCCGGACTGCCGCCATGTCGCCCGCGCGGACGAGAACGCGGAGCAGCGTCGGGTCGGCGCTAAGCCGCGGGCCGTCGAAGTCGATCTGGTGGGCGGTCCAAGAACGGCCGCATGATCTGCTGAGCCTTGGGGCCAATTGCGACGAGCCGGCGGTGGCCGCGCCAGCGCATCTTGTGGTCGTGGGGCTCATAGATCCAGACCCCACTCGTTCGTTCGATGTCACAGCCCCGCAGCAACACCACCTCGCCCGGCCGCATCCGGTGAGCCGCTGGACCTCGGCGAATGTTACGTTAAGTGGAGACGACCGGGATCGAACCGGCAACCCCCGGCTTGCAAAGCCGCCGGGAAAACCTCGCCAAAAATCCTGGAATCCCCGGGATTATGGGGCATTCTAGTGAATCGCGGAGCGTTTGCAAACCACCGCAAACCGTAGCGTTTTGTGGCAGGTTTTGGTGGTAGTGAGGCTCAGAAGTGGTAGAAGTGGTACGCCCGGCGCAGTCGGTTAGGCCCGCAGTGTTCGATGTCCTTCCTGCACGCTGCTGCTGCAAATTGTTCCGGTTCGACGACCAGCTTCCGTTCTCACTTCGCCTCGCCCACCAATAACCGTCACGACGTCGTGCATCTCCTTGCCGGCCGCCAGCGTCACGGTCTTGCGTGCCTCGGCCGCTGCGTGACCATATCGGCGGGCCGCCGTGGGCCGCTGAAACAACGATCCTCGGCTCTCCGCCCACCGTAGGAGGTGACGTGCACGAGTGCTGTTTGTCGCCGATCGGCGAATGGATCCCTTACTTCAGGGGAGCGGTGGGCCGCTCGGAGGTCTCGAAAGCAATGCGGATGGGGCCCGTGGACCGCGGGCGATCCGCCCTCTTGCGCGTCACCGGTGCAACGATATCAGCCGCCAGTTGTTTTCGCCAACGCGCCGAATCGAGCTCCCGGTAGGCAGCAGGCCCCTTGACCCGCTGGCCGCCGATCGCGGCGGCACGACGAAAGTGCAAGGCCAGCGCAGCAGCGGGCGGTTCTTGTTCGAGGCGGCACCCTTCGCCCAGGTGACTTCAGCATCGGCAAGCAAGGTGCGGCTGATCGCTTACTCGACGACCGAGCGCCGGGTGATCGACCTGCCTGATGGCAAGCTGCGGCTCGGCAAAAGCGAATTGCCGTGGTCCGAAATCCGCACGCTGGAACGTCGCAGCGACGCGTGGATTGTCACCACGGTGTCCGGGCAGCGATATGCCGGAGCGGTCAACCCCGCCAAGGTGCCCGCCGGCCAGGGCCAGTCGCTCGATCTAGCCGAGGTCCAGAGGGTAGACGTCGCCGTGCACGACGCCGGTCCGCGCGAAGTGACGTACGAAATCCGCGCCCAGAACGGCGGCAAGACGGTTGGCTCGCTCAAGGGCACTTGGCCGATCAAGGGGAGCCCGTTGCGGGCCACCGACAACCTGTACGACCCGCGCGATCCCTTGGCTCCCAACCTGGAGTGGATCGAAATCGAGGCCCGCGTGGATGCCATATCGCACCTGTATCTTGGTCGCGAGGGCGATGGCCGTAGACGCCCGGGTGGATACTCTGGTCCTCGAGCCACGCCAAGAGGTCCTCCTGCTTGGCCTTGGTTTCCTCCCAGTGCTCGTAATAATCGACCAGCGCCAGCTTGCGGGCCGTCGCCACCTCGCCGACGATCTGCGCGTAGGCCGGCAGGTCCCCTCGGCCAGGCGCCTTCTTGATACGCACGAAGCATTCTGATTCAGTCCATGGCCACGCCCCGCAACAGATCGGCGGGTAAACACACGTGCCCGCCGCGGATCACCAACTCGACCTCCCGCGTACGGCGGATATCGGTCAGCGGGTCGGCCCGCAGCAGCACGAGGTCGGCGTGAAAACCTGGCTCGACGCGGCCCAGCTTGTCGGCTTGTTTGACGATCTGCGCATTATGAAGCGTCGCGGCCTGGATCGCGGCAGCGGGAGACAAGCCCGCTTCGACGAGTAGTTCTAACTCTTGGTGTAGCGAGAAGCCCGGCGTAACGAACGGCTCTGGCGTGTCGGTTCCGACCAGCAGCGGTACGCCGGCGCGGTGCAGGATTCCCGTCAGCTCTTGGTACTTCCCGATTTCGCGCTGCCGCACGTCGCGAGTCTCCGGTGCCAGGGGGCTGCGTTTGCGGTACGACTCCCAATACTCACGCATTCGCGCCGGCGCTAACTTCTGGTCGGGGTGATCTTGCACGGCCGGCAAATCATGCAGATAGAGCATGTTGCGGAAGACAACCAGCGTTGGATCCACCGCCACTCGCCGCTTGGCGATCGCCGCCACGAGTGCCTGGCATTGCGGGTTGGTCAGATCGAGTGTGGCGCGGTGGTTGGGTTGCTTCGCCGCCTCCGCGGGAATCGAGTAATTAAACACCGACCAAATGTGCTCCAGGCAGTCGATGCCGTCGGCGACTGCGTCCTGCGCCGAGTAGGCCCCCAGATGGCCCGTGACGACCAGCCCGCGGCGGTGTCCAAGTTCGATCACCGACCGGCCGATCGTCCGCGACGTCCCCACGTAGATCTTCAGCGTGGTGACCTTCCAGCGAGCCATATCGTCCACGAACGTGGGCACTTGCCCCACGTCCACCAGGCTGTGGCCGACGTCGCGATGGACCGGCGACGCTCCGTCGATCAGCGGACTGGCGAGGAACACGCGCGGGCAGCGCTGCGGATGGGCGGCGGCGAAGTGCGCGACGCCGGCCGCGGCGACGATGGCGTCGCCGGCGCTCCGCACCGACGTCACACCCGCTGCCAGGAACAACGGCAGGAACTCGTCCCCGGTGACGTGCGTACGGTCAGCAAGATGCACCAGGTGTACGTGGGCGTCGATCAGGCCCGGGAGAACGTACTTGCCAGCGCCGTCGATGACCCGCGCCTGGGCCGGAATCTCCACGGGCTTTTCCGGCGTCCCGATCGTCTGAATCCGCCCGTCCGCCAGGACCAGCGTCCGCCGCGGCAACATTTTGCCTGTGAGCGAGTCAAACACCGCCGCATCGCGAATGGCTACGGCTGGCGGCTGCCCGTCGCCGCCCACCCCGGTGGCCGGGGACTCCAGCGCACCCAGGGGACCGTCGAGACCAGCGAGCCCCACGGCTGTGATGCCACTCGCGCTCAGGAAGTGTCGTCGGCTGAATGCTGCACGCTGCATGGTCTTCTTCTGGAGGGACTCGCGGATTTGTGTTTCGGCCCGAGCGGCAGCGCGGCTGGCGGCCGGACTCGACAAGACGAACGTAACACCTGGAGAACGCGGCCGGTAGACTCTGTCGAAGACTGCTATGCGGGTCGCCGAAGGAACGCAACGCACCTATTGGACGTCCAACTCAACAACAGAGGCTCTCCCTACAGGAGATACCCACCATGCGCCACAGCAATACCGCCATCACGATCGCCATCCTGGCCCTCAGTCTCTGGATCTGTGGAGAGGCCTTTGCCGACCCCTGTGGCATGGTGCCGCCGATCTACGTGACCGACAACACGTCGATCGTCCGCGTCGGCGACGAGCAGACCTACGTGTTCTACCAGGACGGGATCGAGACGTTCGTGATCCGGCCGGGCTTCTCCGGCAAGGTCGAGGATTTTGGCATGCTGATCTCGTTCCCAACGCCGCCGGCGCTTCGGAAGGTCTCGGAGGACATCTTCCCCCAGATCGCCAAGGCGATCGATCCGCCGGAGGTGGTGGTTGACCTGCGATTTCGGGCCTACGCGAAGGGCATCTTCGACGGCTTCTCGCGCTCGGGGGACGACAAAGCAAAGGATGGGCACGGCCTGCAACTGCAACGCAACGAAGTCCGCGTCCTCCGCCAGGAAGCCGTCGGCATGTACGAAGTCGCCGTGCTTGAGGCCGGCAGCGCCGCGGCCCTCAAGCGCTGGATGGACGACCACGGCTACCGGTACCCGGCCGGCATGGACGCCGTCTGCGAAGAGTACGTCAAGCTCGGCTGGTGCTTCGTGGCCGAGAAAGCGAAGGTCGGCGGCAAGGCGAACGTCGATCCCAAGCCGCGGATGAAAGGGGTCGATACCAAGCTCCCCTCAGGCTCGGCCTTCGACGGCCACGTGCAGGCCATGGCCTTCCGGTTCAAGACCGACAAGCTCATCCTGCCCATGCGGCTCTCGGCCTACAACGAGGGCGAGATGCACAACATCGTCTACCTCCTGACCGACGGGCCGCGGAAGATCCGCAGCATCCCCGAGGAATACGTCGTCCGGCAGCTCACCGGCGAGGACCTGTTCCGCAACGTCACCCAGCCGCTGCCGCTGCGGATCATCGGCGGCACCGAGGCGG
>JBGQHD010000261.1:0-6844 GCA_041497795.1 Planctomycetia bacterium | reverse complement strand
CTCTGCACCGCCGCAGGGTATTTCTTGAGATGCTGCTGGATGCCATCGACCCGGAGGTACGGGCGAACCTGCGGAGACGCCAAGACGGCGAGCAGCTTCTTGCCCACGGCCTCGTCGCCGGTTTGGGCGAAGGGGGCCAGCAGCCGGTCGATCTCCAGCGGCCCCGTCTTCGGCAAGCGCTCGGCAAGCTGCACGAGCTGTGCGGCCGTCAGTTTGGCTTGCGACACCACGTCGGCCGCGGGGCCGCGGAGGCCCAGCGGCTGATCGCGATCGAGATGCGTCAGTAGCAACGTCCAACGAGCCGGCGGCACCGTGGATAGCCCGCCCGGCACGGCCGCCATCGCGGCCAGGCAAATCTCCGGCGGGGCGTCGGCATCGGCCAGCTTCGAGAGGGCGGTCTGCAGGCCCTGCATGTTCTGCTTGGGCAGCGTCACCGCGCGGATCGTCGCCAGCACCTCGCCGAGCAGGGGAGAGTTCGGCACGGCCGCCGCGGACAGCGCGCCTACCCAGGCCGCGGGAGCCTCCTTGAGGCCGGCGCGGGCCATCGCTCGCAAAGCGGTCCGCGCGGCCTCCGGCGATTTGTCCCCCGCGCGGACAGAATCGGCCAGCAGCGACTGAATCACGTCGCTCTTGGCGAACCGCGCCAGCAACTCGACCAACTGGGCCTGTTCCGCTTCGCTCAGCTTGGCCTGGAGTTGCCCGCGCAGATAGGCGGCCAGCTCGCCGCCCCATTCCGGGTGCCGCCCGGCGATCCACCGCGCCGCGTCGCGCAGGTCGCCGTCGGGGTGATTCAAGCTGGCCAGCACCGTCTTGACGTCGAGCCGCGCCCCGGTTTGATCCAGGGCCATGAGGGCCGCGCGGCGGGCGCGAGGGCTGGGCGAATCGAACCCTCGGCTGAGTTCGGCCTGACTGCCGATTTCGATCAAGGCATAGATGAGGGCATGGTCCAGCCCTCGATCGTTGCCCTCCCGAGTGATCGCATCGAGCAGGCTCGCAGCGGCGGCCGCGTCGCCGACGCGGCCCAGCGCCTCGGCCGCGCCCCGGCGGTTGCGCGGCGAGGGGGACGTGAGCATACGGGTCAGCTCTTCGGCAGCGGCCCGATCGCGCCATAGCGACACGGCGTGCAGCGCCGTCTGGCGGACGGTCTCGTCCGCGTGCCGCAGCGTGCCGCGAATCAGCTCCCGAGCGTCCGAGCCGTCGATGCGGCACAGGGCCCAGACCGCGCCTTCGATGACGGCGGCCGGCGCGTTGGGGTCGGCGAGCGTCTTTCGCAGGGCCGGCACCACGGACTGGCGGCTGTCTGCCAATCGCTCGATGGCCTGGCGGCGAACCATCGGCCGCCGGTCGGCCAGCAACGCGACCAGGGCCTGCGGCGTCTGGGTTGCCCAGGCGATCTGGCGGCCGAGAGGATCGGCAACCGCGTGCGCGCCGGCCCTCTTGATCCGATAGATGCCGCCCAGCACGTCGGCCTTCACCAACTGCGAGCTGGGGCAGCAGAGCTTGTACCAGCCGCCCGTGTTGACCACGAGCAGGCTGCCGTCGGCGTCCTCGATCACGTCGGTGGGATGGAAATCGTGGTTATCGGAGACCAGAAAGTCGCTGTCCTGCGAGGCAAACGTGGAACCCTCGGCCCGCAGCACGTGCCGGCTCACCTTCCGCAAGTTGAACTGGCAGGCAAAGAGATTGTCGCGATACGGCACGCCCGAAGCATCCGAGCCGAATTGGTCCGACTCATAGCGGTGCAGGCCGCACGGCGCGGCCGGGCCCATGTGCGCCAGCTCCGGCATGAGCTGGGGCGAGGTCCACTTGTGGTCCGGATCGTGGATCGGGTCGTGGTCCTTGCCGTAAATGCCGCCGTAGATGGCGTGGATCAAGCCGTCGCGTTGGCCGCCGCCGGGGTGCACCAGGAAGGTCGTGGTGAAAATCCGCTCGCCGCCGGGCGTGAAGACGACATCGACCGGGTTATCCATGCCGCCGGTCATCACCGGCTCGATCGACGTGCCGTCGGGCCGCGCGCGAAAGATGTGCGAGGCCCGCGTGGTGAACGTCTTGCCGCGGGGCAGCGTGTAGGTCTGCTTGGCGAACGCCCCCTTGCACCAGTAGATCCAGCCGTCGGGCCCGCGATAGGGGCCGTGCAGATCGTTGGCGCAGCCGGTGAGCGTCTGGCCGTCGAACCACACCTCGCGGCGGTCGGCGACCCCGTCGTCGTCGGTGTCGGTCAGCTTCCAAATCTGCGGCGGAGCGGCCACGTAGAGCGAGCCGGCCAGCCACATTGCCCCTTCGGGGAACATCATCTTGTCGGCGAAGACGGTCGCGCGGTCGTAGCGGCCGTCGCCGTCGGTATCCTCCAGGCGGACGATGCGGTGCGGCTTCTTCTGGAGTTGGATGTCAGTTTTCTCGACGGACCCCGACGAATCGGCGACGTACAGCCGGCCGCGCTCATCCAGATCGGCGACGATCGGCCGATCCACCAGCGGCGGGCCGGCCACGCGCTCGACCGTAAAGCCTTGCGGCAGCGTGAACGTGTGGCCGTCGAGCTTGACTTCGATCATGGGCTGGCGATCGGCAGCCGCGCCTTTCAAGTCGCCTTTCAAAAGCCCGGCTTCTTGGAGAAGCCGGGCTTTTGGATCGTCCGCTCGACCCTTGTCCGGCGCCGTCGGCGGCGCCGCCGTCGAAACGCGGAGCGACAGGAGCAGCGCCGCGGCCCCGGCCGCGATCAACATCCAAGTCGCCGCGATGAGTAGCCGGGTGGAGAGGTATCGCATGCTTGGCTCCGCGCGCGCTGCCGGGGGTGGGATGGGACGAGCCAATTCATTCCTGGTTGATTCGTCTCGGCGTTACCGGCGCGATGCTAACCGTGCCCTGGGCAAGTTGCAAGCAAGCTCACACGAATGAGTCGCGGGAGCGAGCCAAACAGTGGCGTCCTGGCCGTACATGAATAAGATGAGCAGTGGTAACCTTGGCGATGGAAGTCTGGACCGGAGCTGCATCGATGATACGAGCACGCGACACTTGGCTGGCATGTATTGCGCTCGTCGTCATCTGCTGCGCAATGGTTATCCGCTGCGCAATGTTCATCTGCTGCGCAGCGGCCGCCGGCGCCGAGCCGACGGCAGCGAAGGAAGCCACCGACCACCGCGAGGACTTCAACCGTGACGTGCGGCCGATCCTCTCGGCACATTGCTTCAAGTGCCATGGGCCGGATGCCAAAGCGCGTCAGGCTGGGTTGCGGCTCGACCAACGCGCAGGAGCCACGGCCACGCTGGATTCCGGGGCGACGGCCGTCGTGCCGGGCAAGCCGGATGATAGCGAGCTGGTCCGCCGTGTCTTCGCGGCCGACGAGGGCGTCCGCATGCCGCCCGCCGCCGTCAACAAACCGCTCACCCCCGCGCAAATGCAGGTCCTCCGCCGCTGGATCGCTCGGGGGGCCGACTATCAGCCGCATTGGGCCTTCGTGCCGCCCACGCAGCCGCGGCTGCCGAAGGTCAAGCAAGCCGATTGGCCCAAGAACGCCATCGACTATTACGTTCTCGCCCGGCTCGAAGCGGCCGGGCTCAGTCCCTCGCCGCCGGCGGACCCGTACACGCTGGTCCGCCGTCTCTATCTCGACCTGATCGGCCTGCCGCCGACGCCGGAAGAAGTGGATCAGTTCCTGCAAGAATGCGGAATTCGCACCTCGGAACTCGGAATACCGCCGAAAGCGAGCGTCGAGGCGTCAGCCGGACAGGCGAGCGTCGAGGCGTCAGCCCGACGTGCGGCGCAGAGCGATTCCGCATTCCGCATTCCAAATTCCGCATTAGAGAAGCTGGTCGATCGTCTGCTCGCGTCGCCGCACTACGGCGAGCGCTGGGCGCGGCGCTGGCTCGACCTGGCCCGCTACGCCGACACCAACGGCTACGAGAAGGATCGGGCGAGATCGATCTGGCCATACCGCGACTGGGTGATCGCCGCCCTCAATGCCGACCTGCCGTTCGACCGCTTCACCATCGAGCAGATCGCCGGCGACATGCTGCCCGACGACGGTGATCCTCGAAAGACACTAAACCGGCGAATCGCCACCGGCTTCCACCGCAACACCATGCTCAACGAAGAAGGGGGCATCGACCCGCTGGAGTTCCGCTACCACGCCGTGGTCGATCGCATCAACACCACGGCCACCGTCTGGCTCGGCCTCACGCTCGGCTGTGCCCAGTGCCATACGCACAAGTTCGACCCGATCCCGCACCAGGACTATTACCGGCTGCTGGCCTTCCTCAACAATGGCGACGAACCGGAGATCGACGTGCCGCAGCCGGACATCGCCCGGCAGCGTGCCCAAATCGAGCAGCAGATCGCCGCATTGGAATCCAAGCTGGCTACGCGGCTGCCGAGCGAGACTTTGGAGAGCCAGTTCAGTGCGTGGGTCGCCTCGCAGTCGAAGCAGGCCGCGCGCTGGACGCTGCTGAAGCCGACGGCGGCGACCAGCGGCATTCCCACGCTGACCATCCAAGACGATGGCTCGATCCTGGCCAGCGGCGATCAATCGAAGCGCGACGTGTACGAGGTGACGCTCGACCCGGCCGGCCTGAAAGGCATCACGGCCATTCGCCTGGAAGTGCTGCCCGACCCTCGCCTGCCCAAGCACGGGCCCGGCCGCGTGTCCTACGAAGGGCCAAGCGGCGACTTCTGGCTGAGCGAGATCACCCTAGCACCCCGGCTGCTCCAAGCAGCCGGGGTGCTGGCGACTGAGCCCAGCGCCGCCAAACTCACGTCCGCCACGCAGTCTCACGCCGCCGGCAAGTACACCGCCTCCGCGGCCATCGACGGCGATCCGCAGACCGGCTGGTCGATCAACGGCGGGCAAGGCCGCGCGCACTCGGCCAACTTCCGCCTCGAAAAGCCGCTCGATCCGGCCGCCGCGCTGCAACTGCGGCTGCTGTTCGAGAAGTACTACGCCGCCGGCCTGGGCCGGTTCCGCGTCTGGGCGACCACCGACCCGCGCGGCGGGCTTTCGGCCGAACTGCCGATCGAAATCGAAAACCTCCTCGCCACGCCGGAGAAGGATCGCACCCCCCCGCAGCGTGAGCGGTTGCTGAAGCACTTCCCCTCGGTCGCGCCCGAGCTGGCCGCCGCGCGGGCCGAGATCGATAAGCTCCGCGCCGCCGTGCCGGCCTATCCCACGACGCTCGTCATGGCGGAACGGCCGGGCAGCGAGCGGCGAGCCACGCACGTGCACCATCGCGGTGAGTTCCTCCAACTCCGCGAGCCGGTGCAGCCGGAGGTGCTCTCCCTCTTCGCGCCGCTGCCGCAGGGCACGCCGCGCGATCGGCTCTCGTTCGCCCGTTGGCTCGTGGATCCGGCCAATCCGCTGGTCGGCCGCGTGACCATGAACCGGCAATGGGCCGCCTTCTTCGGCCGCGGCCTGGTGCGCACCACCGAGGACTTCGGCTATCAAGGGCAGCCGCCAACGCATCCCGAGCTGCTCGATTGGCTGGCCGTCGAGCTGCCGCGCCAGGGCTGGTCGCTCAAGCAAATGCACCGGCTGATCGTGCTGAGTGCCACGTATCAGCAGTTGTCGCACGTCACGCCCGATCATCTGCGAAAAGACCCGGAAAACAGACTGCTGGCCCGCATGCCGCGCGTGCGGCTGGAGGCCGAGCTGGTGCGCGACGCGGTGCTGCGAATGAGCGGGCTACTGACGACCCGGCTCGGCGGCCCGAGCGTCTTTCCGCCGCAGCCTCCCGGCATCACGTCCGAGGGCACCTACGGCCCGTTGGCCTGGCAGGTCAGCGAAGGTGCCGACCGCTACCGCCGAGGACTGTACACCTTCGCCAAGCGAACGGCCCCCTACGCCATGTTCGGCACGTTCGACGCCCCCAGCGGCGAAGCCTGTGTCGCCCGCCGCGAGGTCTCCAACACGCCCCTCCAGGCGCTCACCCTGCTCAACGACGCGGTGCTCACCGAGGCCGCCCAAACGCTCGGCGCCCAGCTCGCCGCCGACAGTCGAAGCACGCCGGAGCGAATCGCCTACCTCTTCCGCCGCTGCATCACGCGGCCGCCGACCGACCACGAACGGCGATTGCTGATGAAGTTCCACGAAGCTCAGCTCGCTCGACTGCACCGAAAGGAGCTCGACGCCGACAGAATCGCCGGCCCCGGAGCCGGCGACGCTGTACATCGCGCCGCCTGGACGCTAACCGCACGCGCGGTGCTGAATCTCGACGAAGTGATCACCAAGGATTGAATACGAAGAAGAGCAACCACGAATAGCACGAATAACACGAATGGAAGTAGGAATAACTGGCCCCCGCCGAGCTTGCTCGGTAGGGGCGGTCCGCACCAGCTACTGCACCTCGATGAACAGTTATGAATCTAATACAGAATCCTGGTAACCTACGAGTGAAGCAAGCAGAACCATTGAGCAGACCTTACATCTCTTCATTCGTGTTATTCGTGCTATTCGTGGTTGTCCTTCCTTCTTGAGGCTTGAGACGAATGCACATTGACCAGCAACTCCGCCAACACATCACCCGTCGCCATTTCTTCCACGGCTGCGGCGTGGGCGTCGGCAAGATCGCCCTGGCATCGCTGTTGGGCGGCGCGGTCGCGCGCATTAGTGCCGCCGCGGAAGGAACCACCCTGCCGTCCGCCGCCATGCCGCCGCGCCCCGCTCATTTCGCGCCGCGGGCCAAGGCCGTCATCCATCTCTTCATGGCCGGGGCGCCCAGCCAGTTGGACTTGTTCGATTACAAGCCCAAGCTCACGGCCTACGAGGGCAAGCCCATCCCGCCGGAGGTCGTCGGCAATCAGCGCTATGCCTTCATTCGGCCCGACGCGGCCGTGCTGGGGCCGCGGTTCCGCTTCG
>JBGQHD010000260.1:0-6852 GCA_041497795.1 Planctomycetia bacterium | reverse complement strand
AAGGACGCTGATTCACCGTCTCTCACGAGGGCATGCGCCGCCGCGATCCGGCCCAAAACCTCCGCCGGAAGCGACTCCAGCAAGCGCGCACCCAGAGCGTTCGTCCAAGCCGTCATCGGAGCTAGGGCTGCGGACATCAACGGACCCTTAACGCGAACCGCGATCGCGCCGGCAGCGATCGCGCCGCCAGCGCAGACGGACTAGACGGACTACTTATCCGAAGCCAGGCCTTCGACGAACTTCAGGATCGCCTGGCTGTCCTTGGCGGCGTCCACTTTGGTGTTTTTCAGCGCGATGCGGCCCTGCCGATCGATCACGAACGTCCACCGCGCGGCGGTGACGCCCCGCTTCAGGACGTGCTCCTTGCCGTCCACCCTGCGTTTGATCTCGCCCCCTTCCTTGAGGGGCACGCCGAACTTCTTGGCCACGGCACCGTCGGTGTCGGCCAAGAGGGCGAAATTCAGCGAGCTGTCCTTCTTGAACAATTCCAATCCGGCGACTTCATCGCCGCTGACGCCGACCACCTCGACCCCCTTGTCGGCCAGCTTCGCCAGGTCGTCGCGGAAGCCGCACCCTTGCTTGGTGCAGCCGCCCGTCATGGCCGCCGGGTAGAAGTAGACGACGACGATCTTCTTGCCGTAGTGATCGGCCGACTTCCAGGGTTTGCCGGCGTCGTCGGTGCTCTCAAACTCCGGCGCCTTGTCCCCCTTCTTGAGATCAACCTTGGCATCCTCCGCGGCAACCGGCTGCGAGAACATTGACAGGGCCACCATAACCGCCGGCAACAGGGCGGCGCACGAAAGCTTCATGGCGAATAACTCCGAGTGGGGCGGGAAGGCAACGGCTTGTGACGCACGGAGCGCGACGCGCGGGGAAGGACGATGGCCGTCACCAAGCCGTGGGTTTGCCAGGCGTCGTGGGTTTGCCAGGTATGGAGTTCAGCGGCCACGCCGCCGAGACCAAGCTAGGCTCAGCTAAACCCGAACTGAGAGTTCGACACGCGCAAAAGAGACGACCGCCGGGCGAGGCCAGACTCGCAAAAGAAGTCAGCGGTGGGCAATGCCTGAACCACTTGCTCGTCCCTCGAGAAAGTTGACAAACAGCCGCAGTATAGACGGCGCGGGGGTAATGTCAACCAACTCGGTCGGATCATCGGATCACTCCGGCAGCTCGCCCAGCTCTTTCCGCAATCGGTGCAGCACCCGCGATTTGGCGACGCGGACGGTGCCTGGCTGCATCGAAAGCTCGCGGGCCACTTCCTGCGCGGTCTTGCCCGCGCGGCGGAGACAACGAATGCGACGTTCATTTACCGGCGCGGTACGCCGCGACCTCCGCCGCATTCTCGTCTTCCGTCCAGGCTCGGCCTTGCGCTAATGCCTGCGTCTCCGGAATGCAGCTCGGCGCAGTTCACTTGCCGCTCGCGTGGCCGTCGCAGAGGTCGCCTTGGACACATGCGTCGCGGGCAGGTGGGAACGCCAATTGCGCGTTTACGCTCGCGAGATCCGGGATCTTGCCGATTGAGCCGCCAAGCTCCTTCACTTTTTCAAACGACTTGACGACGCTCTGTTGGCCGAACCACGACTTTTCGATGGCCTCATTCCACGCTTTGGAGGCAGTTTCCAATCCCTTCTGCACTCTGCTGAGTCGCTCAACAAAGTTCTCCAGGCGTGTGCCAAGTTGTTCGACGACCTTGTGAATCTCCGCCGCAGCCGTGGAGACCTTGAACTGCTGCCAGGCGTGTGCAATCAGAAGGATCAGGGGGACAATCGTGACGGGGCTCGCGATCATCACTCGACGATCCTTCGCCCACTGGAAAAGCTCCGGATCCGAGTCGAACGCGGCGCGAAAGGCGGCCTCGCTTGGCAGAAACATTACAATAAATGGAGCGGCGTTACTGACGTACTTTTCGTACCCTTTGCTGCTCAGCTCCAGCACACGGTTACGTAAGTTGCGCGTGAATTGCTGATGCAGTTTTCGACGTTCTTCGTCTGTCGTGGCAGCGTCTGCACGCAGGTAGCAGTCGTAAAGAGGCGCCTTGGAGTCGATGGCGAGCGCTTGCCCGCAATTGGGTAGTTTCACCAAGAGATCGGGCCTCAGGCGATCGCCGTGGGGGCCGGTGGTCGATGCCTGTTCCACGAAGTCGATGCCTTCGGTCAGGTCCGCCGCAATCAGGATGTTCTTCAAGACAATTTCACCCCAACGGCCGCGCACGGCGCCGCTCGTAGTAAGCACGGTCTTCAGGCGGCTTGTCTCCGTCAACAGGTTGCCTTCCTGTTGCTCAAGCTTGCTGAGCTGATTGGCGATATTTTGGTACTGCTTACTTCGCTCTGTTTCGAAATCCTTGATCTTCGCGTTGGCGTCTTGCAGTTGCTTCCGTAGGTCTGCAACGTCCGTTTCAATCGCGCGCCTCTGCTGATTGATCTCACTTGTCGCCTCGGTCTTTACCTGGCGCAAGTCTTGTTCCGCTGTTTCGCGATACTGCCGTGCCTCGCCCTGCAAGACGTGAGAAGCTGCGGCCTGAAACGTCGTATCGAGCTGCTCGCGCGTGATCCGAAGCTCGTTGAGTCTGCCGTCGTACTGCTGCGTGAGTTGCTCCCGTAGAAATCGTTCTGATTTTAGGAGGCCACGCTGCCAGCAGTAGACCAACGATCCACCCAGCGCGACGCCGGCGAAGACGTAAAGGACTTCGGCCATAAGCGTTGTGAAGTATGAGGCAAGAGCCAATGCGCGGACGATCGTCGCCGTCGATCGGCGGGTCGCATTGTAGGATAAGTCCCGCTGTCCCACCATCGCTCGGCTGTTTTGGATCACTCGGGCAGCTCGCCCAGCTCTTTCCGCAACCGGTGCAGCACCCGCGATTTGGCGACGCGGACGGTGCCCGGTTGCATCGAAAGCTCGCGGGCCACTTCCTGCGCGGTCTTGCCCTCGACCACCACTCGCCAAAAGGCCTGCCAGGTTTGCACCTCGAAGTGACCGGCGATCTGCTGGAGCGCGCGGCGGAAAAGCTCGCGGAACGGTTGGTCCTCGGCTAGCAAACCGTCCTCGCTGTTGCTGCCCGTGTCGTCCTGACCGGTCACTGGAGTAGGCACACTCCCGTGTGCCGTCTGGGTGACGGCACGCGGAGCGTGCCTACTACTTGGACTAGTCGCGCCACGTGGTCGCGTCCCTCCGGGACGCCGCTGCGAGTCTCGGAGAGACTCGCCCACGTGCCCGGTTGCACGCTCGCTCAGCTCGCTGCCCTCGGGAGCGGCGGGGAACTCCGCCAGGCGAAGCTGCGCGGTCGTGCCGCCGGCCGCGTGCGGGCGGCGCGACTCGCGGCGGAAATGATCGCGGACCTTGTTCGTCGTGATCGTGCGGAGCCAGCCGCGAAAGGTGTCGGCCGGGCAGTCCTTCTGGAAGTCCGCGATCTTCCTGGCCACCGCTTGAAACACGTCCTGGAAGATGTCTGGCATGTCCTGCTCCGCCAGGCCCATCGTGCGGCACCAGTAATAGACGAGCGGCGCATACAGCGAGACCAACCGCTCCCACGCCGCCGGCTCCTGGTCGCGCAGCGCGGCCAGCAGGCTTCGCGACGTCGAAGTCTGCGAATCGGTCGTCCGGTGCGATGCGCTCTTGGGCGACATTCGGCCTCTCGCAGCTTTCGTAGGGTGAGCACCGCCCACCAAGCGCCGCCAAGATGGTGGGAAGTGCCCACCCTACAGAATCATCGTGCCCGCGCCCCCAACCACAAGGCAATCGAAATCCCCAGCAGAAACACGGCCACGCCTCCCATGAGCACAAACGTGAGGCGGAACCCCGACTCCGTTCGCTCAATATCCAGCGGACGCGTCACCTCGAGCACGCCAGCCAGATCGCCGACTTTCCAGTCTTTTTTGGGGCTCCGTGGGTCCTTGTGGCAACCCAGGCAGCTTTCCTTCATGACTTGCGCTTTGGCGAAGCGGACCACGCGCCGGCGGTCCTTCTCGGTGAACTCGTGAAATGACGCGTCAGTCTCGTCGCTGGCCACGCGGTCGCGCAGCACATCCAGCGCGCGGCGCTGAAAGTCATCCTTCGGGCTATCCACCGTCCGCCAGGAATGATCGCTGTAGAGCCGGACTTGCATGCCCGATTCCTCAGCAACGCCGTCTGGGCCAATTTTGCCGCGGCTGATTCGCTCGCCGATGTCGATCAGGAGCGTTGCCGGGATGGGGATCGCATCTCCTTTTCCGTCCTTGCTGGCCTTGTTGCGAGACAAGTATTGGTCCGTGACGGTGACCTTCTTGGGATCCAAGTGGTCCACGATTTCGCTATAATGAGCATTGATCTCTTCCAGCATCTTCGCTTCCGTCCGCGCGCTGTCCAGCGCCGTGGCCTCGACGAATTGCGTGGACAGCCGCGACAGGTGCCAGAACCCGGCCGTCGAGCCCAGCGAGACCATCAGCAGCAGGCTGGCGGCCAGCGGATACCGCCGGCACCAGCGCCACAGCCGCTCGACGTGCCCCATCGGCCGGGCGGCGATCGGCTCTCCATTGAGAAAACGCCGCAGGTCGGCCGCCAGCTCGCCCGCCGACGCGTAGCGGCGAGCCGGCGACTTGGCGATGGCCTTCAGGCAGATCGTCTCCAGGTCGCGCGGGATCTGATCGTTGAGCTGCCGCGGCGGCCGCGGCTCGTCCTCCAGCACCTGCAGCAGCAGCATCCGCCGGTTGCCTTGGAAGGGCCGCTCGCGGGTGAGCAGCTCGTAGAGCACGACCCCCAGGCTGTAGACGTCGGTCCGCGCGTCCACCTCGTGCGATTCGCCGCGGGCCTGCTCGGGCGACATGTAGGCCGGCGTGCCCATCAGGCGGCCGTCGGAGGTGATGGTCTCGCCTGCGTCCCCCTTGGCCAGCCCGAAATCCATCAGGTGCGGCCGGCCCTGGCCATCCAGCAGGATGTTCGACGGCTTCACGTCACGGTGGACCACGCCGTGCTCGTGCGCGTATTGCAGGGCATCGGCGAGCTCCGCGACCAGCCGGGCGGCGCCGCCATCGTCGAACCGCGTGGATTGCAGCCGCTTCTCCAGCGTTTCTCCGGCGATGTACTCGGTGACCAGAAAGCACACGTCGTCTTCCGTGTGCCCCGTGTCGTAGAGCGAGACGATGGCCGGGTGCTTGAGCTGGGCCACGCTGCGGGCCTCGCGGAGGAACCGCTGCACATCCTCGTCGCTGGCAAAGCTGCCCGCCCTTTGGACCTTCAGGGCCACGATCCGGTTCAGCTCGGTGTCGCGCGCCCGGAAGACGTAGCCGAACGAGCCCACGCCGAGCTCGGCCTCCAGCTCGAATCGGCCCAGACGGCACGGCCCCTCGGCCAGCTTGTGTGCGAACCGCCGCCCGGGGTCGAGCGACACGCTGCTGCCTTCGTCTTCGGCAGCGGCATCTTTAGCGCTCATGGCGACGTGCACGAGCCGGTCGGGAACAGCGACCTGTGCCGGCTCGACCGATCCCACGCCATTCTGTCCTACATCGAGCTGATGCAGATCGGTCAGCAGGCCATCGGCGTAATGGTCCAGTTCTTGCAGCGACGCATCGCACCGCGGGCAGCCGGACACGTGGACGGCAATCTCTTCGAGCTTTGCACCGGCAAGATCGCCGACGGCAAACGCCTTGAGGTCCTCCAGATTCGGGCAACTGGTTGCCGTCGTGAGTTCTGGGCGTTTTGCCATACTTCCCCCGATCGTACGGTAAGCGAGCGCGCAGCGCATGCGCAGACATACTCATCATGATAACGTCGGCGCGTTACCGTCGCGCCGGCTGCGGGCCGAAATGACGAATGCCCAAGCCTGTAGGGTGGGCAATGCCCACCATCATCGGTGCCACCTGGTGGGCGGTGCCCACCCTACGCGCCTAACCCGCAAGCGCCGGCCAACTTCAATCGCTCCAGAACATCCTCTATGTGCAGCCGGTTCCTGTAGCGGATCGCCTCCGCTGGCCAGTCGCTCCGCTGTTTGCCGGCGCTGGCGCCGACCGCCAGCAGTATCCGGTGGCCTGAGAACGTCCTGAGCGTCTTGGCTTTGGCTTCGAGATACTCGGGCGTCCAGAAGCCCACGATCTCCAGCAGCACCGACCGGCCGTCGTCATGACGGAAGGCGAAGTCGGGCACGAAGACTTTCTGGCCGCGGTGCAGCACCTCGCCTTCGCGGATCAGCATCCAGCCGTCACGCTTTTCGCTCCCCCACGCCCGGGCGAAGTCCTCTTCGACGCGTGAGTCGAACTCCTCGGGCGCCGGCAGGTGGCTCGTCAAGCCGTCCTCCGGCGAGAGGTCAAGGCCCACGTTCCAGCCCCGCCGCCGAGTGTGCACGACCGCGTGCATCCGCCAGCCGCGGCAGGCGATCAGCGCGGGCAGGAACTTCGCCATGGCGACGCCATACCGGCGAGTCACGCGCAGCACCGAAGCCGGGCCGTCGAAGCGGAATTCGTAGCGGCCGCTCCCCGTGGACCGAATGGTGTGCATCAGGCCGGCCAGCTTGGCGTAGCGCAGCAGGACCTTGAAATCCTGGTCCGCCCACACCGTCAGCGACGCGGCATCGAACATCGCCGCCTGCACCTGCGCCACGTTATAGCGCGCCAGCAGAGAAAGACCGTCCGCGTAGCCGCCGAAGGATTCCAGCCGGTGGAACTCTCTGATGTCCGCGAACAGCTCGCGATCGATGTCATTCCACGAACGGCCAAGCTGAGCGGCGATCTTCGCCTTGGCTTCGGCTTCTTCGTGCGGGAACTGGCGGTCCGGGCAGCGCACCAGCGGGTGCGCGGCTGCCGCTAGGCGAAACACCGTCTTGCGAAGACCGGCGGCCTCGCCTCGCCGGTCGTGCTCATAGCGGCTGACATCGTCGAGCAGCTT
>JBGQHD010000259.1:0-6853 GCA_041497795.1 Planctomycetia bacterium | reverse complement strand
CTGAGCCTGGACGAGCTGCTGCGCCGCGCAGCGATCCTGGATGGCAGATTGCGAGCGCTGTGCGCCGCGCGCGGCGTGGCCGCCGTCGAGCAGCGCCGCGAGTGTACGGTCTCGACCCGATCCACATCCGCGCGCGACATCAGCCGGCGGCGTGGGGCGAGATCCTCGCCTCGTGGTGCGACAAACCACCGCCCGAGGTGCCGCGCCCACCCCGGCGGCACGGCCTCTACTTGTGGCTGCTGCCGCCCGAGCGGCGGTGGTTCTTCGGCATCGAGCGGCGCCGCGCCCAGCCGGCCGGGCGATTGCCCGACGGCTCGACGGTGGCGGTATACTAGGTTGCCGGCGCGATCAGCAGCCCGGCTGCTCCAAGCAGCCGGGCTGCTAGGCGACACCATGCCCCACGCCCTGGCCCCGTCTATGGAATCCGAGTTTCTCGCCTGGCTGCGGTCGCGGTTGCCCTCTCATCCGCAGTTGAAGCTCGGGCCGGGCGACGATGCGGCCCTGCTCCGCCTCGCGGGAAGCGATTGCCTGGTGACGGTGGACGTGCTCAGCGACGGCGTGGATTTCGAGCTGGAGCGCATCGACCCGCGCCGCGCCGGCCGCAAATGCCTGGCGGTCAATCTCAGCGATATCGCGGCCATGGCCGCTCGCCCGGTGGCGGCGGTGATCGGCCTCGTGCTGCCGCGCCGCGGGGCCCTGGACCTGGCCATCGGCTTGTACGAGGGGCTGCTTCCCCTGGCCGAAAAGTACGGCGTGGCGATCGCCGGCGGCGACCTGAACACCTGGGACCACCCGCTGGCCGTCAGCGTGACCGTGATCGGCGAGCCGACGCCGCGCGGCCCGCTCTGCCGCGGCGGGGCGCAGGTGGGCGACCAGATTCTCGTCACCGGCGCGCTCGGCGGCAGCATGCTCGGCCATCACCTGGATTTCGAGCCGAGGATCTGCGAGGCCCTCTTGCTGCACGAGCGCTACGCGCTGCACGCCGGCATGGACGTGAGCGACAGTCTGGCGCTCGACCTGTCGCGGTTGGCGGCCGAGAGCGGCGTCGGCGCCGCGCTGCGCTTGGCCGACGTGCCGATTGCGCCGGCGGCCGAGGAATGGACGCGGCAGCTTGCCGACGGCTCCACGCCGATGGATCATGCGCTCGGCGACGGCGAGGACTTCGAGCTGCTCATCACCGCTCCGCCGGACGAGGCCCGCCGCATATTGGCCGATCAGCCGCTCCGCGCGCCCCACGGCGTGTCGATCGCGGCGGTCGGCCAGATCGTGGCTGAGCCAGGGCTATGGCAGCTCGACGAGCAGGGCGGACAGCGTCCGCTGCCGCCACGCGGCTTCATGCACCGCCAAGAATGACCGGACGAAGCAAACAAGAAAGCAGAAGCCCGGCTTCTCCGAGAAGCCGGGCGTCTTTCGCGTCTGTGCCGCTCCCGCGACGCACTACCCTTCCAAGCTGGGCACGGCCGTGTATGCCGTGACGGGGTGTCTGTCGCCGTCATACTCCTCCAGGATGCCGGCCCCGGTCAGCTCCTGCCGCATCCGCACGCTGGAGCCGAAGCCGTTGCCGCTGACGGTGCTGGGCTCGAACGGGTGGAACGAGAAGATGCCGTCCGAGCCGCGGATATGCCCGTACCAGTCGCGGCCGAAGTTAAACCGATTGACGTGCTGGTTGCAGGTGCTGTGGCAACGCAGGCACGAGCGGCCGTTGACTTCGACGAAGCCGGCGTCGTAGTTCGCCGGCACCACGTGGAAACTGGCCTGCGTCGTGGGGGCGTAAGTCCACGCGCCGTTGCTGCCCACCCGCCACGTCTGATCGAGGCAGGAGGTGAACGTGGTGCTCCCGAGCAGTTCGGCGATCAGCTTGTCATCGCCGGCCGCCGGCAGCGTATCGACACCGGCCCATTGCGCGAAGACTCGCTGGCTGGGCTGCTCGTCGGACAAGTGCCGCCAGGGGAGCGTTTGCGGCTGCTCCAGGTGGGTCAGCAGCTCGGCCAGTTTCGGCTGTCGCTCCGCGTCGGGGCGGAGCTCGCGGATCCGCCGGGCCAGGTCTTCGGCCGTGGGGAACGGCCGAAACACGTCCACGCCCCAGCGGTCCGACTTGCGGAACCGCAGCCGCATTTCGTACGTGTAGGCGTAGCCGTCGGGACCCTGCATCGTCAGCACTTCCCCCACCACGGCCCCGACCGGGAAGATCCAGGCGTAGCTGGCGTTGGCGTCGCTGGCCAGGTGTTTGTGATACCAGACGATGGGCCGGAGCTTGCCGCCTTCGTCGCGCGGCAAGTAGATGAACCGAAACGACGAAGCGCCCGTCGTCCGATGCGTGCCGGCCGGCGCGCCCCAGGGGAACTCGTGGTTGCCGTTGCCATAGGGTTCGGACTGATTGGCCGAGATGTTGTAGCTGGCCAGATGCACGCCCTGGAGCTGGCCGTCCCAGACCTGGTACGTGCGGGGCATCTCGTCTTCCGTATAGAGCATGAGCGACGGATCGCTGAGCACGCGTTGCAGTCCTTCGTCATCGACGGCGGGCAGCAATCGCCGCAGGTTTTTCTCCTTCGCCGCGGACATGAGCCGGACCGAGGGCGCCACCGCTTGGACCGTGGCCGCCGGGGGCCGGTCCACCGTCAACTGCGGCAGCCGTCGGCGAACCGCGCGGACCAGGTCGGGCGTTTGCTCGTGCCGCTCGAGCCACAGCGCGGCGTCTCGCATCCGCTGCTGCCCCTGGGCATTGGCGCTTTCGCCCCGTTCAATCGCCCGGGCCAAGGCTTCGAGGGTTTGTCGAAACGTGCGCGGCGAGTCTTCTTCGGTGGCCAAGGAGAGCTTGGCGATGTGGGCTTCGAGCTCGCGCCGCACGTCCGCGAATTGTGGCCAGTCCAGGCCCGTGTATGCGGCGGCGAAGAGTTCGCGGATTTCTCGCAGCGTCTTCAGGTCGGCGCGGCCGGGTTTGCCGGTGTTGGCCTCCAGCTCCGTCCAGCGCAAGTAGCGCTTCCAGCCCCGCCCGTCTTCGCCGTCGCCGAGGAACTCCGACAACGTGCCCAGGACCTGCCGCAGGCGCTGGCGGGACTCGGCCAATTGCTCGGCCGTGGGACGGCGGAACGAGTCTCGAGCGGCGCGGAGGGCCGAGGGCAGTTCGCTCAAGCGGGGCAGCGACAGGTCGTCGAGCCAGGCTTCCAGCCGGCCGCGCACCGCGCGGAAGGCGGGCATCTCCAGGCCGGCATGCTCGGCCGCGTACAGCGCGGCGATTTGCCGTACCACGCGCCGATCGGCGCGCTGGCCCAACGTCATTTGCCACTCGATCTCCTCGGCTTGCAGATAGCGGCGCCATCCTGGCCCGTTTTCGCTCGGGGCGAGCCAATCTTGCAGTTCGCGATGCGCGGCGCGCAGTTCGCTTAAAGCGGGCGACGCGGCATCGTCGGCTGCCGCATCACTCGCTGCGGCCGTGCTTGGCTGGGCCGCGCCGGGCGGTGCCGCAACGTTCGCGTCCGGCGAGGTCAGCAGCAGCGTCGCCAGCAAACCGTACAGCGTCACGCGAAATCTGGACAAAGACAACATGGGGAAAGCCTCCGTGGGGAATCTCCGCAGCCCGCCACCCGCACGCCGCCACAAGGCGACACGCAAGCGCATTTCCAGCGAAGGCCGCCGGAAAAGCGGGCCACGACGATTCTGAACTCGGGTCACCAGGCAAGGACGCTGTGCTCTGGTCGCGAAAGGTCGGCCAAGTTGGGTCGTCGAGGCGGGCACCCCGGCTGAGACATGCCCCGGGGCGAAGCTTCCAGGTCTCAAGAGAGGCGAGCGGCCCGCAAATCCACTCGTCGCGGGCCGTTTCGCCGTGCGTCCGTTCGCGCCGCCGCGCCGCCGCACTGCCTGTTTGTCCGTGCTTCTTGGCCGATTCCGCGTAAGAAACTCACGCGGCGGGAGCATCGTCACGGATGCTCTACGCCGCGTCTTCGCTCAACCTGTGCACTACCCCTAGTTGCAGCAGGCCGCAATGGGGCCGCAACCCGGCGCGTAGGGAACGCAAACCGAGACCGGCCGCTGGACCATGCGCTTCTCCGGAACCATCCGGCACACGGTCACTTGAACTTGCTTCTCCACCTCGAACGGCACACAGACCGTGTACTTCCGCGTCCGCGGCTCGATCACTTGCTTGCACTCCGTCACGTTGTAGGTGCAGGTCCGCACCTCCGGCACGCACTGGGTGTAGCACACTTCGCGGGTCCGCTCCTCCGGGTGGTACTCGCACACCTGCACGGTGCAAGTGCGGGTCTCCGGACGGCAGAGCCGGACCGTGTACGTGTACGGCACCTTCTCGTGGACGTACGAGCAAACGTTAACCTTCGCCACGCGGGTCTCCGGTTTGCAAACCGTCACGGTATAGTCGTACGGCACCTTCTCGTGAACGTAGGAGCAGACGTTGACCTTGGCCACGCGGGTCTCCGGTTTGCAGACCGTCACCGCGTACTCGTAAGGCACCGTCGAGACCTGCGGCCGCATCACCGTGCACTCCACCGGCTCGCGCACGACGTTCGGCACCCAGCAGCAGGACGACCAGGTGCAGCACGGATTGCACGGGTTGCAATAGTTCACCGTCGCCCAGTGGCCGGCGTCGCGGCAAACGTAGTGGGTTTCCTTGGCGGGCACGTAATTGCAAACGCTGCGTTCGCCTTTGCGCAGCTCCTGGTGGGGCACTAGCACGGTGTACGGCCGGTCCTCCTGATGGACCACTTGCCGGCAGACCGTGCGCTCGCACTTCCGCGGCTCCTGATGGGGCACCATCACGGTGTACGGCCGGTCCTCTTGATGGACGACACGCCGGCACACGGTGCGCTCGCCCTGCCGCTCTTCGCAGTACGGCACCATGACCGTGTACGTTTTCTCGACCGGCTTCCACGTCGGCACCTGGACCGTGTACTTGACCGTCTTGGTCATCGTGTGCGGCACCATCACGGTGTATTCCTTCGTGTACGTCTTCACCTCGGGGATATACCGGCAGACGTTGCATGTCTCTTCGCGCGGCTCGTGACGGTATTCGATGCATTTGACCGTTCGCATCTCGACGAACGACCGGGGCACGTACACGGTGGTCTCGACCGTCTCGTAACAGGGCGTGTAGCACCCGCTGCCGTAGCAGCCCGCTCCGTAACAACCCCCACACCAGCCGGCGTATGCCGGCGCGACCTGACCAGCGACCAGCGCCAAGATGGCCGCCGCCACTCCGACTCGTGAGCCCTTGCGCATAGCTCCCTCCCTTGGAAAAATCGTCATATCGGGTAATTTGAGGTGAAAGGACAGCGTGCGAAATCTACGTGGAATGCTCCGGATGTCAATGGGCTGGTCAGTGAATTCGCAAAAAACACGCCGGCAACGCCTGCCTATTGGCTCTTGGAACGAGACCAGACAGCCAAGACAGGCTGCTGAGGATGACCAGAGGGATGCCACCGTTTTGCGGCGCGTTGGATGAGGCGTTTGGCACGGCGCGCCCGTGAGCAGAAATTGATCCGCAGGTGCTTGACACGGACACGCTACAGGTTAACCTAACTACCTAAACATCGTGGTCGTGCTCATCTTTCCCATTCGTTCTTCCGCTGCAGGGCGTGGCAGAACGCCGGGAAGGATTTACGGCCGAATGCTTTCTCCTCGGATTGGAGCCGCCATCCCAGGGGACGTGAACTTGCAACCGGCGGCTGCGTTGAGTTGGCTAACTCCTGTTTGACTCGCTCCTTGAAAGTTGGAGGACCTGGGATGAATCGAGCGTTGATCTTTGGCATTACGATCTTTCTCGCCGTTGTCGGCTTGGCTCTGGTGAGCACCGGCACCGGCACCAGCACTGCCGAGGCGGGCCGCTGCTGCGGTTGCCACGGCGGCGACGGCTGCCACGGCGGATGCTTTGGCGGCTGCCACGGCTTGTTCCATCGCCACAGCTGCTGCGGGGCTCCGGCTCCGGGCTGCTGCGGCTCGGGCGACCACGCCGGCCCGCCGCCGGTTGACGGTGGTGGCAAGAAGGCTCCGCCTCCCCCCCCGCCGGTGACCCCGAAGGCCGAGCGGGCTCCGCTGGGCTTCCGCACGGTCAGCTTCCAGCGCTAACGTGTTTTAGCGCTAACATTGCCGTTTCGCGTTTTCGCAACCTGCGGCCTTGCCCTGTGGCCGACGGTTGCGGCAAACACACACGAGCCGGGTTCCTTCGTGAACCCGGCTTCTTTTTTTGTCCCGTGAGATACCCGGTCCGCCGGGTCATTGAAACCGCCGCCCGTCCGGCGATTCGGCCTCAATCTTGTTGCTGGTGATCGTCCGCTGCGCCGTCTCGACGTTGCGCAACAAACGGGCTGAGAGCCGAGTGTGTGTTGTCCAGCGAGAACTCGCGGACCACTTCGGTGATCTGCCCTTTGCGGCCCGTCCTTGCCCGTCCCGGTCAAAAACATTGGTCAAACCCCGCAGAGAGGTTAAGCTGGTGCCTGGCAGGCGGCGGCCACGGAACTTTGGCTGCCGTGGGCGGTTTCATGGGGTGAGGCACCGCCTATCTGCCGGGGTCTTGATATCTGCCGGGGGCCCTGACTCTGAGGCCTGAAAACCGATTGTCCGGAGACGACTCATGAGCGTGCTGCGAGACACCGACCTTCTGCACGCGGCACGCCGGATCAAGTGGTTCGTCTTGGCGGCGGCCGCTGTGGCAATGTTGCCGCCAACGGAGGTCGCGGCTCAAGGGCGGGGCAAGAAAAGTGATGCTCGGAAACAGTCGCCGGCGCCAAGTCCCGCGGCGGGTGCCCCCCTGCGGCGCGAGGGTCGCGGCGGCGGGCCGGGCGGCGGCGGTCCAGGGGGAGGCGGGCAAGGCGGTGGCTGGCAAGGCGGTGGCGGGCCGGGG
>JBGQHD010000258.1:0-6863 GCA_041497795.1 Planctomycetia bacterium | reverse complement strand
CCTCGACGACGAGCTTGACCGGCACACCCATCGACCCCAGTGGCTCTTCCGTGACCGGACAGACCTTTTGCCGCACCGCCAAATCGCGATCGGCCGGGGGCAGCTTGAGGAGGTCTGGCAGCACGGATTTCGCAGGCGGCACGGAGTTCGTGGCCGGCTGCTTGCGAGCCGGCTCGGCCGCCGGCGGCTGCACGCGAGGGTTGGCCGAGGCCTGGGCGGCGCCGAAGTAGCCGACCGCGATGCTGGGGTTCAAGCGAGTTTCCGCGTCGATAAGAAAGGCCCCCGTCGTGGCCACGCGCTGGCCTGGCTCCAGTCCGACGACCACCGGGTAGAACTCGCCGCAGCGCGGGCCGACCATCACCTCCACGCCCTCGAACATCCCCGGCATTCGCTCGATATAGACCATCTTCTTCCGGCCCGTGTCGAGCACGGCGCTCTCCGGCACCGCCACGACTTCGCCGGGAGGGCTGTACGTCACGATCCGCGGCACGAGCTGCATCCCCTTGCATTCCTGGCAGACACCGCCGGGCTTGTCGGCAGTCACGTGGACGTGCATGGGACACCACCAGCCGAATTGCTGGTTGGCGGCCAAGAGGCCCGTTTGCAGCTCCCGTTGATCGTGAGGACAGCGCCCGGGCTGCTCACGCAGGACTTCGGGGTGATCGGGACAAAAATAGAACTTCAGCGCGTCCTTCGACCGCGCCGGTGGCGTGCCGCGAGGCATCGACCGAAACGGCTCGACCTCGGCCATCGGCACCTCGACTTTGGCCGCGAGCCGCAAGCCCGACCGCAGCTCTTGCTTCGGATTGTCGATCTGCAGAATGGCGCTGAGGGTGCGGACATCGCCGTCAACCTTGGTGTGGATTTCCCGCACCGTGCCGGTCCATGGCGCGTGGCCCGGAAATGCGTCGGCCGTGACTTGAATCTTCTGGTTGGGTTTCAGAAAGGGCAGATCCTTCTCGAAGATTTCCGCTCGCACGTTCACCTTGGCCGGATCGCCGAGCAGGCGGCCGAACAGACGGTCGTCGTCCCCCACCACGCCGACCAGGTGCAGCTCCTTGGCGAGCGGCCGGAAGCCGACGGCCGACGTCTGAATGCCCGCAAGCTGCATGCGGTAGGGCGACAGTTGCATCCGCGCCAGCACGCCGTCGGGCAGCGGCACGGCTTCGCCCCGCTTCCGCTGCACGAGGGTCATGTTGCACACCGGGCACTTGCTCGGCCAATCGGACACCACGCCGGGACACATCGGACACCAGAATTCGGTGTCGGCGGAGACGGGAGACGAGACCGGCTGATGGGAGCGAGTGAGCTTGTCGAAATAGTTGCGCAGCGCGTCCCATCGCCCAACGAGCACCAGCGCGATCAGGAGCACCAGCGGGAATCGCAGGCGCACCAACAGCAGGCGGAACAGGGGCAGGGGCAGGGGCAGGGGCAGGAAACGCAGGACCCAGCGAGTAGCTATTGCTTCTTCTCCTCATTGCTTGCGGGAGCATTCTTTTCGGGCGAGTTTTGGGGCACGTTCTTTTGGGGCGCGCTCTTCTCGGGGGCGTTCTTTTCGGGCGCGTTCTTTTCGGGAGCGTTCTCTTCGGGAGCAGCGCACATCCAGCGCCCAAGCATGTCGAGCTCTTCTTGACGGAAAACCCACAGGGGGTCGATGCCGACCACGCAGAAGCGGACCTTCGAAGTTTCTGAAGGATGATCCAGGCGAAGTCGGACGAGGAAGCCGCGCTGACGCTGGCTGGCAACTTCGCCCAGAATCTCGTAGCCGACCAGTCTCTGCCCTGGTCGGCGCATCGAATCGACGACCTGTACGTGTGGCGATTGGTCGGTCAGCGTCCCGGGAGGCTGGCCCTCTTTCCAGGCGGTCAGGGCGGCATCGAGCGCCTGCCGCGCGGCCGGTTCCGCCGGCACCTGACTCTCCACGCCGCTGCTGGCGGCGCAGCCGCCGATCGAAGCAACCAGGAAGACGCAGCAGAACCATTTCATGGGAGGATCAGTTCATGCCCATCGCGTGTTGATAGTCGTCCTCGCGGTACACCCAGAGCGGATCGTTGCCCACCACCACATAGCGCACTTCCCGCTCGCCTCGAGGCCCCGCCATTCTCAGTTTCACGGCAAACCGCGGAGGCCCGTTGCCCGTTTCGGCGTTGAGGATCTCGTATCCCAGCAGTTTTTGCCCGGCCTTCCACTCAGGGTCCGCGACTTCTACGGTGCCGCTGGCGGCGGCCATCTTGCCCGCGGGCTGACCGTTTTGCCAGGCCGCGAGCGCGCTGTCCAGCGCGGCCCGCGCCTTCTGCTCGGCGGGGAGGTAGTCCTTTTCGGACGGTGCACGGCCGCAGCCCGTGGCCAAGAGCAGAAGGCACGCCAGGGCCGGTGCCTGGGTCAAGTGGTTGCGCGGGAACTCTGGCATACGATCGCTCTTCGGTCAAAAACTATCGAGGACCTCGCCGCCTTGGCGCGAGCCCAGTCCGCGCCATGTGGCCAGGTCGATTTGGCTCTGGATGGCCCGCGTGGAGCCGTCTCCCAGCAGCACGACGACGACGCCGGGATGGTAGCTGGAGGGGGGCACTTGCATGGCCATGTTCTTCATCCCTCCGCTGAAGCCCACTCCCGCGCACGTGTTGGTGTTGGGCCGGGAGACGTGGTTGTAAGTCGTGCAACACATCTCTCCCATGCACCAACTTGCCCCTTGCAAGCGCATCAGCGGGGCGGCGGTCCTGGGGTCGAGGGCGGAACAAGTCGTGTACGTGTTATCCAGCGAACTCTGGGTCGGCATGATGAACATGTCCGAGCGCGGGTTCGGAAACCCATTGCCTCGCAGCTTCTCACTGAAGAACGCCGTGTTGCTGTTGCCGTCCCTGAGCGTGCTGACCCGGCTGAGGTAGTAAAAGACGCCCACGCGCTGGATGTCCGTCGGATCCGTCGTGCTGGGGGCCGCCTCGTTGGCGTCGCACATGTGCATGGCCCCCTGGTTGGCGACGTAGTTGTTCGCTCCCGGCCAGACCGCTGGAGGGGGCGTGGCGTCCGAAGGGCACAAAAAGATGGGGATCGGCGTGCGGCAGATCGTCGCGTTTTGCCGGGCGGGATTCTGGAAGGCGGGCATGAAGTTGGTCGTGACCCCGCCCTCCATGCCGGGGGTCTCGGGCGGATATTGAAAGTCAATGGCGCTTTCCACGGCGGTCTGCTCCAGGAAGGCCAGGATTTGGCTGTGCACCGACCATCGCGCGTACACCGGCGCCCCCGGATAGGAAGGCCCTTTGCCAAACGGGTAATAGGTCTTCGTGTTCTCGTAGAGGTGCACCGCCAGGCCGATTTGCTTGAGGTTATTGACGCACTGCGTGCGCCTCCCGGCTTCCCGCGCCGCCTGGACCGCGGGCAGCAGCAGCGCGATGAGCATGCCGATGATGGCGATCACCACCAGCAGCTCCACCAGGGTAAAACCCGCTGGACGACGTGACATCGGAATTCTCCTATAACGAGAACCGAGAACAATGAAAGATGATCGGGTCAACCGCGCCATGCGTTCGGCAAATGTCGGCGCGCCGCGATGCCAGGGCGCGCAAAAAAAGCCCCCGCACACGAGTGTGTGTCGGGGGCTTGTCAAAACCACCCGAATCCCTGACGCGGTCGTCACATGCAGGGGTACGCTATCCTGTATAATCCTGCTGCTTTGGCGTGTCAATGATGCGAGCGCATCGGTTACTGTAAGATGAGTGGTGCGAGACGCCGCGCGGCACTCCCTTCGCGGTCGCATTCGATAGTTCGCACGGTGCGAGCCGGACTTGGCGACGACATGCCTGACCTCCTCGGACGAACGACTCCCTTCCGCTGGCGCGCAGTCGTGCTGCGCTTCCTGCTGATGTTCGTGCCGCTTCTCTTGGTCAGCGGCGCGGTGGTGGGAGGGCTGTACTGGAACCGCGAGCGGAACGAACAGCTTCTGCTCGAGCACAACGAGCAGGAACAGGTCAAGCTGTTGAGCGAAATCATCGCGGCCGACTTCAAGTCCGTGGTGTCGGACCTCATGACGCTGGCCGACGCGCGCACGCTCAAGGGCCTTCTGCAGACCGCGGGCGAGGCCGACCGCCGCGCGCTGGCCGAGGACTATCGCCTGTTCCTGCAGCGAAAACAGCTTTACGACCAGGTGCGGTACTTGGATGCCACCGGGGAGACTGCCGGGAAGGAGGTCGTGCGGATCAACCTCCAGGGCGGCCAGGCGGGAATCGTGCCCCAGGACCAATTGCAGCCCAAGGGCGACCGCTACTACTTCGATAAGACCATGGAGCTGGCGGCCGGCGAGGTCTTCGTGTCACCGCTGGACCTGAACATGGAGAATCGCCAGATTGAACTCCCCCGGAAGCCGACCATCCGCTTCGCGACGCCGGTCTTCGACGAAGCAGGACGGCGCCGCGGCATGGTGGTGCTCAACTATCTGGGCGCCAGGCTGTTGGAGAAGCTCCACCGCCAATCGGTGCGGGCCGTCGGCAAGGCCCAACTGCTCAACGCCGCAGGCTACTGGCTGGCCGGCCCGAACCCGGCCGACGAATGGGGCTTCATGTTCCCCGACCGGCTGGACCGCTCCTTCTCGCACGACGCGCCCGACGAATGGCAACGCATGCAGGAAGGCGAGTCGGGGCAATTCCAAACAGCATCGGGCATGTACACCTTTCGGACGGTCTTTCCGTTGCGGGCGCTCTTGGGTGGGCCGAGCGAGGCGGGGGTGCCGGCGCCGCTGAGGGCCAACTATCAATGGAAGCTGGTCTCGCATATCTCGCGCGGGCAGTTGGCCGCCGCATCCCAGGACTTCTGGACCATCCCCCGGTATACGTGGATCGCCCTGGGTTGCGTGCTGGGCATCGTGTCCTGGCTCTTTGCCCGGCTGAGCGTCGATCACCAGCGGGCCCGCGAGCAACTGCTGCACCGCGAGCGGCTGGCCGCCATCGGCGAAGCCATGGCCGCGCTGGCCCACGAAAGCCGCAACGCCCTGCAGCGCAGCCAATCGGGGCTGGATATGCTGAAGAAACGCGTCGGGGGCAACCTCGACGCCGCGGAGCTGGTGAACGAAGTCCAGGAAGCCCAGGTCTATCTCACCGACCTCTACGAAGAGGCCCGCGGCTTCGCTGCGCCGGTGAACCTGCGGCGCGAACTTACCGACCTGCGACAGCTCGTGCACAAGACTTGGGAGCAACTGATCGGCCAGCGAAAGAACAAGCACGCCCGGCTCGTCGAGAGCGCCGCCGCATCGACGTTGCCCGCTGAGCCGCCCCCGGTGACTGACGCCCGCTGCGACGCCGATCCGCGGGCCATCGGCCAGGTGTTCCGCAACGTCCTGGAAAACGCTCTGGCGTCGGCCGACCCGGCCCAGGTCGAAGTCCGTTGGACCGAGACGCGGCTGCATGGTCGCCCGGCGCTGCGGCTGATGGTGCGCGACAACGGCCCCGGCGTGCCGCGCGAGCAGCGGGAGCGAATCTTCGAGCCGTTCTTCACGACCAAGGTCCGCGGTACGGGCCTCGGGCTGGCCATCTCTCGCCGCGTGGTGGCGGCCCACGGAGGAGAAATCGTCGTGGCCGATCGCGAAGGGCCGGGGGCCGAGTTCTGGATTACCTTGCCGCGGAGTGCTACGTGAACGCTGCCTCGAAACCTGCGCTGCGCGTGGCCGTGGCCGACGACGAGTCGCTGATCCGCCGTTGGTTTCAGGACGTGCTGCCCGACCTGGGGCACCAGGTCGTGGTCGTGGCCGAGAACGGCCGCCAGTTGCTCGAAGGCTGCCTGACGGCCAAGCCGGACCTGGTGATCAGCGACATCCGGATGCCGGAGATGGACGGCATCGAGGCGGCGCTGGCCATTTCGCAGCAAGCGCCGGCCCCGATCATCCTCGTCTCGGCCTTCCACGACGACGATCTCATCGAGCGGGCGTCGGCCTCGCACGTGATGGCCTACCTCATCAAGCCGATCGGCCAGGCCGACCTGGAGACCGCCATTGCCGTTGCCTATTGCCGCTACCAGCGGATCGAGTCGCTGCAGCAGGAAGCCCAGGACTTGCGGCAGTCGCTCGAGGACCGCAAGACCATCGAAAAAGCCAAGGGCCTGCTGATGAAATTCGCCAGCCTGGGCGAGGAAGAGGCCTTCCGACAGATGCAAAAGATGGCCTGCGACAAGAACCTCAAGCTGATCGAAGTGGCCCGCAAGATCCTCGAAGCCGGCCCGACGCTGCAGATGATCGGGCGGAAAAAGTAGGGTGGGCAGTGCCCACCGCAATGCCCACCCAATGCGGGCCGTCTTACGTTCGCGAAGGCCGCCAGGATGTTTTGCGGGCCTGTGCAATGGATCGCGAATCGGCCCGCGACGATTCGATCGCCGCCAGTCCCGCCCACTGCGACTCCTGCGCTACGTTCATTGGCGCTTAACTCGCCCGAAATGGCTGGCACGGCTCGCAAGGTCCGGTAGACTACATCGGTCGAACTAATAACAAGTTCGGCCTCAAAGGAGACTCAGAAATGCGCCGGACTTTTGCCGAAATAGCGGTAGCCGCGGTCGTTCTCGCCTCAGTCGTATCATGTGGTCCCGGGACGGGGGGCAGCGTTCCGGGGAAAGATATTCTCGACCTGATCAATAAGGAGCGGGCCACGGCGGGATCCCCTGCGGTCACGGGGGACGATCAACTGGGTGCCGCCGCAGTCCGCTATGCCGTCGACATGCGCGACAAGAGTGCCCACCTACAAGCCGGCACGGACGGACACACCGGGTCGGATGGCAGCACGCCAAAGCAGCGGATCGAAGCGGCCGGGTTCACGCCCCTCTCGAGTTATGGCGAGGTCCAGTATTCGAGCAACTCGCCGTCCAGCGCGAAGGAGACCGTTGACTGG
>JBGQHD010000257.1:0-6891 GCA_041497795.1 Planctomycetia bacterium | reverse complement strand
TCGTCGATTATAATCATCCGCCAAGCTTCAGGCCGCGCGTCGCAGGCATCGTCATGATCAAACTGGTTGAGTCACCCATCGACACCGCGGCGTTGCTCGACCACGTGAGTTCTCCGCGCGCCGGGGCGGTCGTGCTGTTCCTGGGCACCGTGCGGGAGATGACCGCTGGCCGACGCACGGTCGCGCTCGACTACGAGTGTTACCCCGACATGGCCCGCAAGAAGCTAGCCGAGCTGGAGGCCGAGGCCCGCGACCGTTGGCCGATCGTCGAGTGTGCGATCGTTCATCGGCTGGGGCACCTGGAGCTCGCCGAGGCGAGCGTGGCCGTGGCGGTGAGCACCCCCCACCGCCAGGACGCCTTCGCCGCCGGGAAATGGCTGATCGACACCTTGAAAGAAGTCGTGCCAATCTGGAAAAAGGAGCACTGGGACGACGGCACGACGGAGTGGGTGCATCCTGACCAGGTGACAAGGCGAGAAAGCTGACAGTGTGAAGGAATCACGCCCTGCCGCGCCGCCGTTGTCGCCAATCAAAGGACGGACGTTCGAGGGAGGGGATCTCTTGCATGGTGAACCATCCTGCGGCGGATAGAACTCGACGATAATGAGCGCGAATATTGGCCTAAAGTTGCTGAGTCTCCTCCTCCCTTTTCTATTGTGGCTGCTCTGTGCCGTGGCCTGCCTCCGTACGCGCCGCAATGCGAGATGGTCTCGAGTTGCACTTGTCGCGTTCGTCGTGTTGGTCGTTGGCGATGTGTTGGTTACCCTGGCGCACTGGCGATCAATACAACGCCTTGTAGATACGTTTCGTGCATCGCTCGATGAGAGTGCCGCCCGACCTTATGTCATGACGGTGGACGGCCAAGTCGTTCCCGAACGGGATGCGATCATCCGCGAAATGCGAACGATTGTCGCCCCACGGTACAACCACTCCCCTCCGCTTAGGACCTTCCACGTTCGGATTTCGTCGAACGATGGAGACCAGCTCTCCGTTGTGCTCGTCCAAGATTCAGCGGCTCCAGATGAGTTTTGGGTGTATTGGCCGCCGAGTTACCCCGAGACTCGCGTGGGCACGATTGAATCTGAACCGCTTAGGCTTTTGTTGGATAAGATTGCCCAACGCTGGGCGTCGTTGCGCATGGGTCGCACGGAGCAATCGCCGTAGACAATGGTGACTATCATCTCCTCCAAACCTCGAGCCCAACGGTAGCACCATGGCTCTCCGCCTCGAAGTCATTCAGTTCTTTGACGAATCGAACCGCTCGCTGGTGCACCGCGTGCCCCCGGAAGGGTCGGCCGACGTCAAGCTGGGCGCGCAGCTCATCGTGCAAGACAACCAGGAGGGCGTGTTCTTCCGCGACGGCAAGGCGATGGACACGTTCGGCCCCGGCCGGCACACGCTCACCACGATGAACGTGCCGCTGCTGACGCGGATCCTCACCATCCCCTGGGAGAAGTCGCCCTTCCAGGCGCAGGTCTACTTCATCGGCAAGCAAACGTTCCTCGATCAGAAGTGGGGCACGCGGCAGCCCATTACATTCCGCGACAAAGATTTCGGCATGGTGCGGCTGCGGAGCTTCGGCAAGTTTTCGTTCCGCGCGGTCGATTCGGCCCTGCTGCTCAACACGCTGGTCGGCACGCAGGGCAAGTTCACCACCGACGAGGTGACGCAGTTCCTCAAGGACCTGATCGTCTCGCGGATGACCGACGTGCTGGGCACGCTCGGCCTCAGCCTGCTCGACATGGCCGCCAAGTACGACGAGGTGGCCATCGCCACGCGGGCCAAGGTCGGCGACGATTTCGGCAAGTACGGCCTGGAGCTGGCCGATTTCTTCATCAATGCCATCACGCCGCCCGAGGCAGTGCAAAAGGCCATCGACCAGCGCAGCGCCATGGGCGCCCTGGGCAACCTCAACGCCTTCATGCAGTACCAGGCCGCCCAGAGCCTGACCAAGATGGCCGAATCCGGCGGCGGGGCCGGGGGCGCGATGGGCATGGGCATGGGGGCCGGCTTCGGCATGATGATGCCGGGCATGATCCAGCAAGCAATGAGCGCCGGCGCCGGCGCGCAATCCGGACCTGCGCCGACTCCCCCGCCTGGTCCGGCCGCGGCGGCGGCGGTTGCCGCGACCAAGGGAGGCACGGACTTTGGCGACCTGGCGCCGGCGGCCGCCGCCAGCGGGCAGCGTGGCGGCGATCCCAAGGCGCTGGTCCGCGCCGTCGCCCAGTCGGCCGGCTACACGATCACGGAAGGGGGCGATCGCTGGGACATCACGGTGCCAATCGGCTCGCTGCGGAAACAGATCGTCCGCGTGGCTTTCGACCGCAAGGACGAAGACGGGCAGGCGATCCTCAGCTTTACCTCGATCTGCGGCCCCTCCAGCGAGGGCAACGCGATGAAGCTCCTCAAGTACAACCAGAACCTCGTCCATGGGGCCTTCGCCGTCATCGAAGAGGGCGGTCAGGACAAGATCGCTATCCAAGCCAACCAGCTCGCCGCGTCGGCCGACCCTTTGGCCGTCAGCCGGATTTTGTCGGCCGTGGCCTGGCAGGCTGACAAGGTGGAGGAAAAACTGCTCGGCGGGGTGGATCAGAACTAGAAGGCGTAAGGCGGACACCCTTGTCCGCCGCAACGCCATTCCATGCTCCACTCAGGCGGACAGAAGTGTCCGCCTTACGCTTCGCGCGCCATGAGCTCGGCTGCGCTTGCGTGGATGCTGATTGGCTGCCACAAGTCACTCAACCTTGCTTTCGGGCGGCCGGGCGGCTACAAAGAGATAAGTTGGCGGCGTTGGTTCGTGCCATTGGCTCGTGAGTTGAGGATCCAGGGTTGCTTACCGAACAAGAAGTTGGTCGGTCTTGGCGGCAGTTGTTTCACAAAGGTGCTGAGTTGTGTGAGGAGCGGTTCGCGCGCGCAGAGGCCCTGCTCGATGAGCTTCGGCCCGAAAGCCCGCTCCGGCTGCGTTTGACGCGCGAGCTGGAAGACCTGCGAAAGGTCCAACCCGCTTAAGCTGGCTCGATGGCCTTCCCCACGGTCGTGCGCGAGGGTCCTCTTAGTGCGCGCCGGCCTGCTTGGTCGCGGCTGACCGCCCCGATTGCCGAAAGTCTGGCATCGCTCCGGGCAAACCGCTACGATGAACCGCGTCGTCGGTTCTCTTGATGCGAATATCCAGGCGGCAATAACGCAGAGAAATTGCCCCAGGGCGGCTCGGTCCCCTCACAAGGAGTTCTTCCATGAAGTGGTCTTCGCTTGTGGCGCGCGCGCTGTTGGCGGGGTTCGTGGTGGCTTGCGGCGGCGTGGTCGTCTGGCTTTGGAGCACGCGGCCGGCCCTGGCCGCCGGGGCCACGCAGAACGACAAAGTGGTCATCTGCACGGGCGAACTCGATGACAGCGGCGAGGTCGTTTACTTGCTCGACACGCTGACGGGCGATCTCAAGGCCTTCACCATGCACCAATCGGGCAAGTTCAATGCCTCGTACCATCGGAACATCATGTCCGATTTCGGCCTCGACAAGTCGAAGGCCGCGGCCCAGTTCACCATGGTGACGGGGAGAGAGCGGTTCGCCCGTCGCGGCACGGCCACGCCCATCAATTCGGTGCTCTACGTCGCCGAAGCCACCAGCGGCAAGATGGCGGCCTACACCCTGTTGTGGAATTCGACCCTGCGGCAAAAGCTGCTGGAGCCCGGTGCGCCAGGCTCGGTGACCAACCCGGCGCCCATCACGTACCTGGATGGCGGGCAGTATCGGGCCAACATCGTGCGGATGCCCGTCAGCAATTAGTGCTCTGTCTGGCGAAATGGGCAGGTAGCTGAACTCGCCAGAGTTCAGGCTCCCCGAAGTCTGGCGACTTCGGCTGCCTGCGGATTGTGGCTCGCCGCGGCCCGGGCTATTCCCGTCGTTCGACGCCCAAGCATTTCAGCGCGTCCGGCCCACGAACGTACAGCTTGCCGTTGGCCAGGGCCGGCAGGGCGAAGGTCTTGGGGCCGGCGACCTCCGCGCTGGCTAGCTCGCGATAGCCCTTGGGCGAGGCCTCGGCCAAGTGCAGCTTGCCGGCCGTGGTTTGGATCACGAGCTTGCCGTCGGCCAAGAGCAGCGATCCCTTGCCCAGGCCGTCTTTCGTCCAGACGATTTTGCCCGCTTTCGGGTCGATGCACCGCAATTGGGCCTCCCCGATGTCCTCGCGTCCGTCGATGCCGTACAGGTAGCCGTCTTTGGCCACGCAGGTGGTGAACTGGCTCGACATCACGTCGTCGTTCTTCCAGACGACCTCCGGGCCGCTGTCGGTCAGCTTGGCGTACACGGCGCCGATGCCGTAACTGGCCGAGAGGAACAGGTGCCCGTCGATCACCAGCGGGTTGGCGGCGTTGACCGTCGGTCCGGTCGCGCCGAACCGCATCGTCCAGTAGACCTTGCCGCTATCGGGATTGATGGCCAGCGTCTGCAATCGCGTGACGAAGATGGCCTGCTCGACGCCACCGAGCGTCACCACAATCGGCGAGGAGTAGCTGGCCGCGTTGCTGGTGGCCTTCCACAGCGTTTCTCCCTTGTCGAGCGAGAAGGCGACGATGCCCGCCCCTTGGCGATCGCCGCCGACGTTCACGAGCACCTTGTCGCCGACGACGATCGGCGAACTGCCGGCGCCGAAGTAGCCGTTGGTGGCGCCAAAGTCCTTGAAGGCGGCTCGCGACCACAGCTTCTTGCCGTCGGCCAGGGCCAGGCAGTGCAGGTCGCCGCCCGCGCCGAAGACGATCACGTGGTCCTTGTGGATGACCGGCACGCAGCGCGGCCCGTGGTCCGAGGAGAAGTCGCTGCGAAATGTCGTGGGGAACGAGGCCTTCCAGAGCGGCTTGCCCGTCGCGGCATCCAGGCACTCGGCGATTTCCTTGTCGTCCACGCGGTGAAAGAGCACGGCCTTCCCGTCGGCCACGGCCACGCCGGCGAAGCCGCTGCCCGCGTCGTGCTGCCAGAGGATCTTCGGTCCACCGCGGGGCCAACGGTCGGCGAGCTTCTCGTCGGAGGCGGCGATGCCGTTGCGGCTGGGGCCGAGGATTTGCGGCCAATCGCCAGCGGTGGACGGTTGGGGCGACAGGCACCCCAACGCGATCAGGCCCAGCGTGAGGGTCAGCAGCCCGTTTGGCCGCGCGGTTTGCGTCATGGCATCGTCCTCTCGTGCGACAGTGATTCTGCAACGATGCCGTTCTAACGGCACGGCGGCCTCAAACGCAAATCCAATCGCCGTCTCCGGCTCCCAACTCTTGTTGCTCCTTGGGAACGAGTGCGCCAAGAGCGCCAGAGCGAACGGCCTGAAGGCCGCCCTACGAACGAACCCATCAATTCTGCTTGATCCGTTCTGCCAGTTCTGCTAAGTTAGCCGCCATAGCCAGGAAGGCTCCCGCCATCGTTACCCGCCTTTTCCCGTTTCCGGGCTCTTCAGGAGGTACAACCGATGCTCAAGATTTGGAACACCGGCCGTTCGCGCAACTGTGCAGGCGTGTCTCGGCGTGATTTTATCCAGATCGGCTCGCTCGGCATGGCTGGCCTGACCCTGCCGCAGGTGCTGCGCTCCCGCGCCGCCGCGGCCGAGTCACAGAAGCCCAAGAAGCCCAAGTCGGTCATTCTCTACTGGCTCGACGGCGGGCCGACGCACTTTGAAACCTACGACCCCAAGCCCAATGCGCCGGCCGAGTACCGCGGCCCGCTGGGCGCGATCAAAACCAACGTCGAAGGCATTCTGCTGAGCGAGCTGCTCGTGAAACACGCCAAGCAGATGGACAAGGTCTCGATCCTCCGCTCCGTGCACCACGACAACGGGGACCACTTCGCCGCCGGGCACTGGATGCTGACCGGCTACCACGGCTCCAATGCCGCCAGCATGGACCCGCAGTTCCCGTCCGTGGGGGCCATCGTCTCGCGAGTGCGCGGCCCCAACAAGAGCGGCGTGCCCCCCTACGTTGCGGTGCCGTATGCCGCCACCATCGGACTGCGGCCCGGCTACATGAGCGCCGCGTACCTCGGCGTGCCCTACAACCCGTTCGATGCCGGCGACCCCAGCCAGCGGAACTACCAGGTGCAAAACGTCAGTTTGCCCAGCGGGCTGACGATGGACCGCGTGGGCGACCGTAAGGGGCTGCTCGGTCAGCTCGACGGCCTGCGCCGCGAGGCCGACCAGAGCGGCCTGATGAAGGGCCTCGACTCGTTCAACGCCCAGGCCTTCGAGATGATCACCGGCCCCGAGGTCCGCCGGGCGTTCGACATCGCCAAGGAAGACCCCAAGGTCCGCGACCGCTACGGCCGCGACACCTACGGCCAAAGCGCGCTCTTGGCCCGGCGGCTGGTCGAGGCGGGCGTCACGTTCGTCAACATCCACAACGGCGGCTGGGACCATCACTCGGCGATCGAGCAAGGGATGAAGAGCCGCCTGCCGTCGATGGACCAGTCGATCGGCACGCTGATCGAAGACCTGCACGACCGCGGCCTGCTGGACGACACGATCGTGGTGGTGATGGGCGAGTTCGGCCGCACGCCGCGGATCAACGTCTCGGCCGGCCGCGACCACTGGGGCAACGTGATGAGCGTGCTCATCGGCGGCGGCGGCCTGAAAGGCGGCCAGGTGGTCGGCGCCTCCAACGCCAAAGGCGAGTTCCCCGCCGAAGACCCCCTCAAACCGGCCGACGTGCTGGCCACCATCTACAAGGTGCTCGGCATCGACCTGGAAACCCACTTCGTCAACCGCGCCGGCCGCCCGGTCTCCATCAACAACTACGGCCAGCCGATCAAGCAGTTGCTGGGGTAGTGGCCTATGAATCTGTAGGTAGCCGAAGTCGCCAGACTTCGGGAAACCTGAACTCTGGCGAGTTCAGCTACCTACGACGTGAGCGCAAAAGCCCGG
>JBGQHD010000256.1:0-6915 GCA_041497795.1 Planctomycetia bacterium | reverse complement strand
GCTGCCGGACCGGCTGTTCGCGATGCGAAAGTCGCAGTCGTGGACTATCGCCCAGCAGAAGGTGAAGGACGAAGCCGGGCCGCGCGAAGCCCAGGCCGAGGCGCTCCTGGCACAACTTATCCAGCGCACCGAGGCCCGCGCCCAGCAAGCTCAGCAGACCTTGCAAACACAAAGCGCGTGGCTGGGGATGATGGCCGTGGGCGGCCCTGGCGCGGCGGCGATCCTAGGCATTCTCGTCGGCTTTGCGGCCACGCGGCGCATCTCACGGCGCGTGCAGCAAACAACGAGGGCGCTGGAAGCAGTGGCCGCCGGCGACCTCACGGCTCGGCTGCCGGCCGAGACGCGCGACGAGTTCGGCCGCATGGCGTTGGCGATCAACTCGCTGGCTGAAGCCGCGGCGGAGCGCTCCCGATCAACCGCGCCGCAACCACAGATCCAGCCAGAGCTGAACACCGAGCGCCTGCGGGCATTCGTCCATGCCGAAATCGGCCGCCGCCGTCCGTTCGCGCGGCCGCAAGCCGCCGCGGCGCGCCAGTCCGAATCGTTCGCTCAGGAGACCGATGCCTCTGAGGCGAACATTCAGCAAACGGTGCGGAGCTTCCAAGCGACGCTGGGCCAGATTGCCGCCAATGCCGGCGGGCTGGCCAACGACTCGCGCCGCGTGACCGCCGGCTCGCAGCAGATCAACGCCGGTGGCACGGCGGGGCCTGCGGCCGAAGCGATTTCACAGCCGTCAGCCGAGCATTCCGCCGCCGCGCCCGCCGACGCGCAGTTCCGCTCGGAGACGGCCCAGACAACCGACAGCATGGCCGCCAGCAGCGAGCGCCTGCGCACGCAGGCCACGCAACTCGACCAGCTCATGCGGCAGCTCCAGGAGGGGCTGGCCCGGATCGCCGCCGCCGACCCGGAGGCCACCGAGGCCGCGGACGAGACTCACTCCGACATGCATGGCGCGGAGAGCGCCCTGGGCGGGCCCAAGGCCCTGGCGGGCAGGCAATCGGTGCTGCAGAGCACGTAGAGTGCAGCTCGGCGTGGCACGGGCATCCTGCCCGGTGCGTCATCGGCTGGAAGCCGATGCCACGCTCACTGCTTCGGCGGCGATTCGTCGAGCTTGAGCGCCGCCGAGTTCATGCAGTAGCGCTGGCCGGTCGGCTGCGGTCCGTCGTCGAAGACGTGGCCCAGGTGGGCGCCGCAGCGGCGGCAGCGCACCTCGGTGCGCCGCATCCAGAAGCTGCTGTCGTCTTCCTCGGCCACGCACTGGTCGTTGACCGGCTGGAAGAAGCTCGGCCAACCGGTGCCGGAGTCGAACTTCGCCTCCGAGCCGAACAGCTTCGCGCCGCAGCACACGCAACGGTAGACGCCAGACTTCTCGCAGTCCCAGTATTCGTTGTGGAACGCCGGCTCCGTGCCCTTCATGCGGGTGACACGGTATTGGTTTTGCGTCAATTGGGCTCGCCATTCGGCATCGGTCTTGGTCACCGTCGTCTCACTGGAATCCGACATCTGGTTCCTCCTCGAATTGACAATCCAAAGCTGAATCAGGGCCACGGTCGCCGCGACGGCGAGCGCGGCGGCCAGGAAATCGCGAAAGAGCTTCTTGGGCGGGCGTTTTTCGGACACTGTCGGGTCTCCACGAGTTCTCTTTTTCACGCTCCGCGTGGCGTAGGTGCCGCGAGCCGAGCGGCACCAAGTGGCGAGCGTCGTCCCGCTCGGCTCGCGGGACCTACCGCGTCCACGCCAGCCAGCGTTCCAGCAGCCGTTTGACGCGCGGCGTCAGCCGGGTGCGGTTGAACTGGTCGCCTACCTTCTTGATGCCTTCGGCCTGCGTGGGATACGGATGAATCGTGGCCGCGATCGTCTTCAGACCGAGGCCGCCGACCATGGCCAGCGTGATTTCCGAGATCAGGTCCCCGGCATGGCTGGCCACGATGGTGGCGCCGAGGATTCTATCCGTTCCCTGCTTCACAAGCACTCGCACAAAGCCCTCGGTCTGGCCGTCGAGCACCGCCCGGTCCACGTCGTGAAGCTTCTGCACAAACGTGCGTGTGGCGATGCCTTGCTTTTCGGCGTCGTGCTCATAAAGGCCGACGTGGGCAACCTCCGGATCGGTGTAGGTGCACCAGGGAATGGTCAAGGCACTGGCCTTGGCTCGTCCGAGGAACGGAATTCCGCCAAACAGGGCGTTTTGGATCACGATCCGCGCCATGGCATCGGCGGCGTGCGTGAACTTGTAGCGCGAGCAGATATCGCCGGCGGCAAGGATGCGCGGGTTCGTCGTCTGCAAGCGATCGTTCACCTGCACGCCGGTCTTGTCGTACGCGACGGCGGCGTCCTCCAGCCCCAGCCCTTCAACGTTTGGGGCACGGCCGACGCCGACGAGGACTTCATCCACGGTCACGTCATAGTGCTCGCCGTGCGAATCGACGGAAAGGCGTTTGCCCTCGGGCGTCTTGCTCACCCGCAGGTCCTTACCGCAGCAGAGCAGGCGAATGCCGTCGCGGCGCAGCGATTGTTCGATGATCTCGGCCGCCTCGCGGTCTTCGTTGGGCATGATGCCGTGCATCGCTTCGACCAGACAGACCTCGCTGCCGAAGCGGGCGAACGCCTGGGCCAGCTCGCAGCCGATCGGCCCGGCGCCGATCACCGCCAGCCGCCGTGGCAGCTCGGTGAGCGAGAAGACCGTCTCGTTCGTCAAATACCCGGCCTCGACCAACCCCGGCACGGTGGGCACGGCAGCCCGCGCGCCGGTGGCGATCACCGCCTTCTTGAATCGCAGCGCGGCGTAGGACGGATTTCCAATCCGTCCTGCACCATGGTCATCGCTGACCTCAATCGTATCCGGCCCCGTAAACCGAGCCTGGCCGAGGAACACGTCCACGCCCAGGCTGCGGAACCGCGCGGCCGAATCGTTGGGGCTGATCGTGGCCCGCAGGCGGCGCATTCGCTCCATGACGGCCGGGAAATCGACCGTCGTCCCCGGCGGCACGCGTACGCCGAAGCCGCCGGCATCGCGTACCTGAGCGTAGACCTTCGCGGCTCGAATCAGGGCTTTCGAGGGCACACAGCCGACGTTCAGACAGTCGCCGCCGAGCAGGTGCCGCTCCACGAGCGCCACCTTCGCCCCCAGCCCCGCCGCGCCGGCCGCCGTGACCAATCCCGCGGTCCCCGCGCCGATCACGACGAGGTTGTATCGCGGCGCCGGCTCGGGGTTGTGCCACGCGGGCGGATGGACGTTTTCCAGCAGCTTGAGGTTGTGCTCGTCGGGCGGAACCACGAGGCCTTCGTCGCCCGTCGCGACGTTCTTGGTGATCGTGCTGGTTGAGCCCCTAGCCATAAGTGCGCCCCGAGGTGGACGACCCAGCCGCTTGGGATTCTGGGATTGGGATTTCCAAACGACCCTCGCCCTCAGCCTGTTCCATGACCGCCTTGCTGAGCGCTCGCTTTGCCACGCGAGTGATGAACACCGTCAGCACCACGGTCACCGCGAGCCCGAGGAAGAAGAGCGCCGTCTCGCCCGTGGTGCGCTCGCGGTCTCGGCGGAACAGGTCGGCGACGTTGGTAATGGCCGTGCCGAGATAGACGTACATGATCGTGCCGGGCAGCATGCCGATCCATGATGCCAGCACGTAGTCTCGCAGCGACACGCGGGTCAAGCCGAAGGCGTAGTTCAAGAAGAGATAGGGGAACACGGGGGAAAGCCGCGTGAGCAGCACGATCTTGAAGCCCTGCTGCGCGACCGCGCGGTCGAGAGCCGCGAACTTGGGATTGCCCGCGATCCGTTCTTCGATCACGCCCCGGAACAGCGTCCGAGCCGCGAGGAACGCCAGGGTGGCCGCCGCCACGCTGGCAATCGAGACGCCGATCATCGCCCGCCAGAGTCCAAATGCGGCGCCGGCGACCGGAGTCAGAATCGATCCCGGCAGGCACATGTAGGCCGGCGTGTACACGGCGACGAGCAGCACGAGCCCCCAGTTGCCCAGCCCGCGCAGCCATGCCGAGAACGATTCCGCGTATTCGGCCACCGGCAGCACGAACAGCCCCACGATGGCGGCGACCGCGAGTGCCGAGGCCACCGCCAGCCGCACGATGTTGGCACGTCGCATCGGAGGTCCTGTGGTTGACATGCGGCTTGGATGCCGGATTGGCGCTAACGGTTACAGGCTCGGCGCGGCTGAGGAGTTGCTCGACGGTGTACCCGGACCGCTCGGCAAGGATTGGGAGCTTCTCCCGAGGAAATCGCTATCGTGATCGTCGTAAGCCACGCGGGTGAGCCGCACCGTGACCGCGTAAGAAAGCTGATAGTGCCGGCAGTCCGGGCATTCTAGCAGATGGGCCTGGGCCTGCTGTCGCAGCGACTCCCGCAGCTCGCCGGAGAGGAATTCGGCCAGATGCTCCACGAATTCGCGGCAGGTCATGGCCGTGGCGTTCGATGAATTCGACGAGGCACAGGAAAACGGACGCCTCTACCCGTTCGATGCTTCGGACGGCGGTAAGGTTACAATCTCTCGGGCGCCTGTTTGGCCTCGCGCAGCTTCGCGCGAATCCTTTCCAGCCGCTCCGCCAGTTCCTGCTCGAAGCCGCGCGGCACGGGCCGGTAATACTCGCGCTCGACACCGAGATAATCCTGCGCCGCGATGCCCTCTTCGCTGTCGTGCGAGTACTGGTGTCGTCCGGCGCTACCGGGCGTATTGCGTGAGGTAAATAGAATCCCCGAGTTGGACGCTGCGCTGGAGAGTGTATCGCACCGCAGCGCGGCCAAAGTCGGCCTCTTCGTACGAGGCTGGCTCTCGTCCCGACGGTGTGAATTCAATCCTTCGCACAAACTTCCGATCCGTGCGATTGTCCATGAGCCGCAGCCTTATGACGCCGCTTGAGTCGCGCCGCAGGAACATTTCAACCTCGTCGCCGAACGGATATCGCGGCCCTACCTCGACCAAGCAAAGAACATCGTCGTCCCTGGGATCAAATAAGAAACGGCCGACCATGGGCAACGCCCCACTCTTCGTTGGCCACTGGGCGCAAAGCTCGTCGCGCAAGGCCGTAAGCTCCGGCAATCGGCTTGTTAGCCGACGCTGGAGTCCGGCCCAGCGAATGTCCTCATACGAGACAAAAAGGCTCAGCCACGCCGCGGCGAGGGCTGTCGCAAGCAACAACGACAATACGGTTCGCCCTCCTGCTCGGCCGAAAAATGACCGGCAGATCACCGCGATGTTCTCGCCAGTCGCCAGCATGCCGATGGCGAGCAACAGACCACAGCGAATCACCCAGGGATTGACCGCGAAGACTTGCCTTAAGCTAAGTATGGTTTTGGCATCGGAGCGAACGCCGGACAAGAGGAGTAAGGTGTCGAGCGCAAAATCAAATCCGGGATCCAAGTAGATCCACGCGACGAGGGTCGCCACCATCAGCAGGCTCAGCAGGTAGGCGACCCTGAACGACCTCGCGCGGAGCCACCTTCGGCGCCATGAACGCGGTCGGGCGTCTTGTTGCTGAGCTTCGGACATGGGTGGCGATGCTCGACCGCGAGCGTTTTCCCGTTATGGAGATTTTACCTGATCGTCCGCGCGTTTTGCCTCGCGTAGCCTTTCTCGAATCTTCTCCAACCGCTCGGCCAGCTCCTTCTCGAAGCCGCGCGGGATCGGGCGATAATACTCGCGATCGACGCCCAAGTAGTCTTGAGCGGCGACCCCTTCTTCGCTGTTGTGGGAGTATTCGTACCCTTCGCCGTGGCCGAGCCGCTTCGCGCCGGGATAGTGGCTGTCGCGAAGGTGAACCGGCACCGGCAGCAGGCGGCCTTCGCTCACATCGCGGCGGGCTTCGCCGATGGCCACGGTGGAGGCGTTCGATTTGGGGGCGCAGGCCAGGTACGTGACCGCCTGGGCCAACGGCAACTGGCACTCCGGCAGGCCGACGAACTCCGTGGCTTGCATTGCGGCCACGGCCAGCGGCAGGGCGTGCGGGTCGGCGTTGCCCACGTCCTCGCTGGCCAGGATCACCAGCCGCCGGGCGAGGAATCGCACGTCCTCGCCGGCCTCGAGCATGCGGGCCAGCCAGTAGATGCCGGCGTCCGGGTCGCTGCCGCGGATGCTCTTGATGAGGGCGCTGGCCGCGTCGTAATGGGCGTCGCCCGTGGCGTCGTACTCGATCGCCTTGCGCTGTACCGACTCGGCGGCCAGCTCACGAGTGAACTCCACGGGTTTGACGTCGCTGGAGAGGACGCCCACTTCCATCGCCGCCAAGGCCCGTCGGGCGTCGCCGTCGGACACCTCGGCCAGGTAATCCAGCGCGTCGTCGTGCAATCGCACGTCGTAGCTGCCTAGCCCGCGCTCGCGGTCGGCGGCGGCGCGGCGAAGGAGCGTCTTGATGTCGTCCCGCGACAGCGGCTCGAACTGGAAGACCTGGCTGCGGCTCACCAGCGCTTACGTGACCGCGAAGAAGGGATTGTGCGTCGTCGCGCCAACGAGGATCACCGTGCCGTCCTCCACGTCGGGCAGCAGCACGTCTTGCTGGGCCTTGTTGAAGCGGTGGATCTCGTCGATAAAGAGCAGCGTCCGCCGGCCGTCGGCGGCCAGGCGGTCGCGGGCGGCGGCGATCACCTCCCGCAACTCCTTCACGCCGCTGGTGACGGCGTTGAGCTGCACGAATTGGCTTTGGCTTTCGCGGGCGAGCAGATGGGCGAGCGTCGTCTTGCCCGTGCCCGGCGGCCCGTAGAAGAGCACGGAACTCAGCCGGTCGGCTTGCAGCAGCCGGCGGAGCAGCTTGCCCTCGCCGAGAAAGTGCTGCTGGCCGGCGAACTCATCCAGCGTTCGCGGGCGCATGCGATGCGCCAGCGGCTGCGCGCGGCGGCGATTGGCGTCCTCGGCGGCGGCGAAAAGGGACATGGGGGCAATGACGGAATGACGAATGACGGAATGT
>JBGQHD010000255.1:0-6937 GCA_041497795.1 Planctomycetia bacterium | reverse complement strand
GCCCATGCCCACAGTGTAGACGGCTCGCTCCGCGAGCCGAACCCGCTCGCGGAGCGAGCGGGCTACACTGCCCGCCCTGACATCGTGCTCTTCAACGGCGGCGTGTTCGAGTCGCCGGCGCTCCGGGAGCGGATGATCGAGGCGATCACCGCGTGGTTTCGCGCCGGCGAACCGGCTTGGCAGCCGATCGTGCTGGAGAACCGCCGGCTCGACCTGGCCGTAGCGCACGGGGCGGCCTATTACGGCCTGGTCTGCCGGGGGCACGGCGTGCGGATCGACGCCGGGCTGGCCCGCACGTATTACGTCGGCGTGGAGAGCGATCCGCCGGCGGCCGTCTGCCTGGCGCCGGCCGGCAGCGAGCCGGGGCAAGACATCGAGCTGCCGCGCACCTTCGACCTGCAAGTCTCGCAGCCGGTCGAGTTTCCGCTCTATGTCTCCAGCACCCGGCTGACCGACGCGCCGGGCGAGGTGATCCCTTTCGACCGCGAGCAGATGACGCCGCTGCCGCCGATCCGCACCGTGTTGCGAACCGGCAAGAAAGAGCCGGCCGAGCGCGTGCCGGTGCGGCTGCATGCGCGATTAACTGAGATCGGCACTCTCGACCTGTGGTGCAGCGAGGCCGGCCGTCACGTGGACGAGTCTCTCCGAGACTCGCGTTCCGGTCTCGGAGAGACCGGTCAAAGTAGCAGGCACGCTCCGCGTGCCGTTGACGGCACACGGAGTGTGCCTGCGACCATGACCGGTCCCCGCGCGGGTCGAACTTGGCGGCTGCAATTCGACGTCCGCACGGCGACGCACACCGACGTGGCCGCCCACGAGGGCGCGGCCGAGACGCTGGGCTTCGTCGAGGAAGAGTCGTGGGAGCGCTGCCGCGCGGCCATTGCCGGGACCTTCGGCCCCGGCGGCGATGCCAAGCCCGAAGGCCTCGTCAAGCGCCTGTCCGAGGCCCTCGGCACGGACCGCCGCGACTGGCCGCCGTCGCTCCTGCGGCGCATCTGGGAAGAGCTGCTCGCGTGCGAGGCCGGCCGACGGCGCAGCCAGGCGCACGAAGCCCGCTGGCTGAACGTCTTGGGCTTCGCGCTGCGGCCCGGCTACGGGCTGGCGGTCGATGACTGGCGCGTGGCCGAGACGTGGCGCGTGCTGCAAGGCAAGCTGATCCACGGCGGTGGGCTGTGCCGGAACGAGTGGTGGATTCTCTGGCGGCGGATCGCCGGCGGCCTGCAAGCGGGATGGCAGCAAGCCATCGCCGAGCCGCTGCTAGGCCCCGTGCGCGAGCTGCACCGCAAGCTGACGACCGGCAAGGGCAAGGGGGACATCAGCCTGGCCACGCACGAATCGGCCGAGATGTGGCGGCTGCTAGGCTCGCTGGAATTGCTACCAGTGCGGCTGAAAACGGAGCTGGGCGAGATGGTGCTCGATCTGTTGCCCAAGCCAAGCGCCCTGCGGCTGCGGCCGGCCCTGGCCTGGACGCTCGCCCGCCTGGGCGCCCGTGTGCCGGTCTACGGCCCGCTGAACACCGTCGTGGCGGCCCAATCGGCCGGCGCGTGGCTCACGCGGCTGGTCGGCCTGGACTACGACGAACCGCTGGGCCGCCTGGCCGTCATGCAACTGGCCCGGCGGACGGACGACCGCTACCGCGACCTGCCCGACGCCCAGCGCGAGCGCGCCGCCACTTGGTTGCGCGGCCACGACGCCCCGCGGCATTTTCTCCATCTCGTCGAAGACGGCGGCCGCCTGGACAGCGAAGAGCAAGGCCTGATCTTCGGCGAGGCGCTGCCGAAGGGATTACGGCTGGCGTAGAACGGAATTCATTCCGTTCAGCCCAGTAGCGTGGGACAAGGCCGCGTCAGCGGCCGCCGGCCCACCAAGAAGCGGAGAAGACAAGCGAGCCGCGTGCGCCAATGCTCATTGCTCGAGGTGTCCCTCGCATCTTGGTGGGCCGGCGCTCGCTGCGCGAGCTGGTCCCACCCTGCGGGTGTTATGCCGGCACGGGGGCGCTTGCGGTCGTCTGCGCAGCGTATCCTTCCAGTTTGGTGCTCATGCTGCTCCATACGCCCAGGGCGATCAGCACGGCCCCGGCCGCGAAGCTGCACAAAGCGATCACATGGGCGATGGGAGAGGGTGCCCTGCCGATGTGGAGCTCGCCGGTGCCCGTGATCGACATCGTGCCTTTCTGCTCTCCGATTTGAAAGCTGGCCGAGCCACCAGGCCCGCCCGCCACCGCCGGGCGAATGACCTGCGACGAGGCGACGACGTACCACTCGAAGGCCATCGCCATCAGCAAGCACACCGCGCCGCAAATCACTAGCGTGAGTGCCATCACCTGGTTCGGCCGTCGCTGCGATTGCCGCAAGGCAGCAGTCAGCAGCGCGCCGAAATGGCCGGCGACCATGCTGAAGGCGATCGTGGCCAGACCAAGAATGAAGCCGCACAGCACTCGCAACCACACATCCGTGTACCTGTCGCCATGGATCCCCGCCGCGTCGGCTACCGAATTGGCGCCCATCACCCCCACGATCAGACCGAGGGCGAACAGAATGAATCCGCGTTTGAAGAAGCTCATCCGGGGCAGCGAGTCGTTCATGGTCGGCTTCCAGAAAGGAGGGAGAGGCACTCCTTATCATATTAGCAGCGGGCAACCTGGCAGCAACCACGTGGGGCGGACGAAGCAGGCGACGGCGCCCGGCAATTGAACGTCCCCTCTTTGGCCTTCGACACCGACGTTGGAGAGCGGTATAGTCAACCAGGACTCGCTGGCGGTAGTCGTCAGCGGAGTGGAATTGCAGCAATCCGCATGATTGGCGGAGACTGTGGCCAAGAAGTCGGCGGTGAGGAGGTATCGCCATGAAGACTGCCTCAGCCGCGAAGGTCGCGGCTCAGTTTAACGATTACTTGGAGGCGAGCCGCGAGCAGCCGGTGCTCGTCACGCGGAACGGCAGGCCGATCGCCGTGCTGCTGGCCGTCCAGAACAAGGCGGAGGCCGAGCAGGCAGCCCTCGGCCGTTCGCGCTCGCTGCGGTCCGTTTTTCAGGAAGCCCATGAGCAGCTCCAGAAAGGCGAGGGAATTCCGCACGATCAGTTCTGGAGGGAAGTCGAGGAGTCGCGACGTGCCAGGCAACCGCCGCGGTCGCGCGGCAAGACGGCTTGAGATCATCCATGAGAACAGCGCTCAGTCTCGCGTTTGCATGCTTGCTCTTGGCATCGGCTTCACCGGCTGAAGAAGCCGATTTGCCCCCGCCGGTGCGCATCGAAAGCGGCGTCAGCGGGCACATTCACCCGGCGCTGTGCGTCACGAAGCGAGGGACGCTTGTTGCCGTCTACTGCAAGAGCGAGTACCAGCCGTATCTCATCACCCGCTCCAGCGACGGCGGCAAGACCTGGTCGAAGCCGGCGCTTTTTCCGCACACCGTCAAGGAGCAGGTCTACCCGGGCTCGCTGACCACGCTCGCCGACGGCCGGATCGTGCACGCCTGGAACGTCTGGTATTCCGCCGAGGAAAAACTCCGCTCACGCTACGTGGCCTACTCCATCAGCAGCGACGAGGGGGTCACCTGGAGCGAGCCCAAGCGCCTCGCCAAGAGCAAGGACCCCAAGGTCCACAGCGTGATCCGCCATCCGATCGTTGTTCTATCCCCCACGGCTTGGCTGTTCCCGCTGCTGGATCGGACCGCCGTTCTCAATCCGGAAACCGGCGAGGAGACTGCCTTCGGCGACAAACGCGAGCACGGACTGGTGCCCATCGTCCGCACCGTGAAGGGAACGCTGGTCAGCGGCAAGGGGCTCCGCTCCACCGATGGCGGCCAGACCTGGCAGGAAATCAAGCCCTTTCCCGACGTTTCCTCTCAGGGCTGGCGCCAAGAGATGATGACGCTGGAAAACGGCTGGCTGCTGGCGTCGCAGATCGTGGGTCCCGGCTTCGGCGGCGAGAGGATCCACTTCATCGTCTCGCGCGACGACGGCCAGTCGTGGGACCTCGATCATCCGGTGCTGTTCTACGATCCGCGCCGGGCCATCGGCGGCAGGGCCTGCCCGCGGACGGTCGAGATCGACCGCGCGACGCTGGGCACCATCTTCTACGACATCGACGACAAGCAGCCGGGCGGCTCGGGCGTGTTCTTTCGGACGACGCCGACGGCGCGATTGGCGAAATGACGCGTCGCGACTTCACGCCGCCTCGCGCAGGGTAACCGATCCGCTGGTGGGCGGGACGGACTGACTGCGGTCCCAGCCGATACCCTCCTTCAGCAACCGTTTCAGCCGCGGCACGGCTTCTTCGGCGGCGCGGCGGCCGGCAGCGACCAGGCCGGCGACTTGCGAAAAGTCGTCGAAGGGGAAGTTGGCCGTCTCCGGCGCGATCAGAAAATCGCACTGCGCGCCGTGCAGCGCGGTGAGGTTCTTCAACTGCACGTCGGTCACGCGAAGCAGCGTGCTGATGTAGCCGGGGCGGCGCATCCGGCCAGTGGGCGTGTCTTTCGTGTTGCCTCCGAACGCGGGCGACAACTGCTTGCTGACGTCCACCGCCACGCTGAAATCGACCTGCTGCTGCCGCAGGGCGGTGACCGGCACGTTCATCAGCACGGCCCCGTCCACCAGCGCCTCGCCGTCACGGAGGATCGGCCGCCCGAACACCGGATGGTTGATGCTCTCCAGCACGGCGCTCACCACGTCGCCCGAGCCGCGGATGCGGTGCTCGCCGCTGATCAGGTCCACGGTCACGATCTGGGCGGGCAGCAGCAGTTGCTCGAAGGTGTAGTCGTGCAGGTACCGCCGGAATTTGGCCTCCGCCAGGCCGAAACGGAATACGGCCAGCAGGTACCATTGCCGCGCTTTAGGCAGCCACCGCAGCGCGGCGCGCGGCGTCATCTCCTTCTGGAACACTTCCACCATCTGGGAATAGGGAATGCCGGCCGCGTAGGCGGCGGCGATGATGGCGCCGGCGCTCGTGCCGGCCACCCGATCGAAGTAGATGCCCTCGCGCTCGCACACCTCCAGCACGCCGATGTGCGCGATGCCGCGGGCGCCGCCGCCGCCGAGCGCCAGGCCGAGCTGTATGCCGCGGAGGTGGTGCGTGAGCCGCGCCACGTCGCGGAGATGAAAGCTAGCCGTCACCCCCCCGCCCGCGTGCTGAATGCGGAGCGCCGGGTGGGTCAGGCCGAGTGCGGCGGCGCTGACGTCGGCGTTGGGCAACCGCTGGCCGTCTTCGAGGGCCTGCACGATCTGAATCCGCTGGGTGAGCCGTGGCGCCGCCGAGAGCACCTCGCGCAGTCGGGCCAGCTCGTCTTCCCCGGCGGACGTCTCGCGCTGGATCACCCACCACGACAGTTCCTGCTGCATCAAGAGCCGAGGCGTAGCGCGCAACGGATCGACGTCCACCAGCACCCGCCCCTTGGCGGCCACGGTGCTCGCCAGATGGTCTAAAGCATGACGTTCGAATTGGCCGTCGGCCGGGACCAACTGCCAGGTGGCCATCGGTTGGCGCGGCGGCTGATCGCTGATCACGCGCAACGCGCCGCCCTCAGCCGCGACCGCCGCCGCCAGTTGCCACGCCAGACCGCTTGCCGCCGGGCAGCCGCGCACCAATGTCACGTGCATTCTCTCGGGACGGCGGCCGCCGGAGATTTGGCCGCGAAGCCACGCCCCCAGCGATCGGCCCAAGTTGGCGGCGAAGCCGGGCGTCCTGGCCAGCGTGCGTTCAAAGTCGGGCCGGGCCAGCTCCAGCAGCTCCGTCTCCATCACGGCCGTCACGTTCGCCGAGCGTGGGCTATCGAGCAGCAGCGACATCTCCCCGAAATGCTCGCCGGGGCCGAGGTAATTGATCAGTTGGCGCGAAGCGCCGCCGCTCTCGACGTCGATGCTCACCCGCCCGCGGACGATCACGAACATGCTTTCGCCCCGTTCGCCCTGGCGGCAGACGACTTCGCCGCTGCGCAGGTGAAGGGGACGGCAGGCCGCCAGAATCTCGCGCACCTCTTCGTCGGCGAGCGAGCCCAGCAGGTTGCCGTGCCGGATGTGATCGGGGACAGGCGTCATCTCGCGCGCACCGATAGCTGGCAGCAGAGGGAAGAAGGGGTGCGTACTGTATTGCCCGGCCGCCGTTATGCCAAGGCGGCTTGACGCTGGCAGCGCGCCTGCCGAAGGTGATGGCATGGCTCTGGAAGTGTATCGCCGTAAGCGGCGCTTCGCGCGGACCGCGGAACCCAAGGGCAAGCCGCGACGGCGGTCATCGGCGGGCCGTCGGGCTGCCGGCACGAAGCTCGCCGGGCCAAGGTTCGTCGTTCAGAAGCACTCTGCCCGGCGGCTGCACTATGATCTCCGCCTGGAGCTGGACGGGGTGCTCAAGAGCTGGGCCGTGCCCAAGGGCCCGTGCCTCGACCCGGCGGAGAAGCGTCTGGCCGTGCACGTCGAAGACCATCCGCTGGAATATGCCGACTTCGAGGGGATCATCCCCAAGGGCGAGTATGGCGGGGGAACCGTCATCGTCTGGGACCAAGGCGCCTGGAGCAGCGTCGAAGGTGATGCCGCCGAGGCCTATCGCCGGGGGAAGCTCAAGTTCCGCCTCGACGGCGAGAAGCTACGCGGGGCCTGGATGCTCGTGCGGCTGCGTCCGCGGCCCGGCGAGAAGGGGGACAACTGGCTGCTGATCAAGGAGCGCGACGCGGAGGCCCGGCCGCTGGCCCAGTTCGATGTGCTCCAAGCGCAGCCGGAGAGCGCGCTGAGCGGCAAGACCGTGGAGGAGGTGGCCAAGAACCCGTCGCGCACCTGGAGTTCGAGCAGGGGGGCGGAGGCTTCAGGCTCTTGCCGCGCGGCGCCCGTTCGACGCGGGACTCAATTGACGCCGTCGCAGCTCCGAGAGCTGCGCGACGTGCCGTTTACGCATCCTCATCGACTCCTCTATCCCGAGCGGGCCATCACCAAGCTCGCGCTGGCCATCTACTATG
>JBGQHD010000254.1:0-6951 GCA_041497795.1 Planctomycetia bacterium | reverse complement strand
GGTCGCTGCAGCGCCGTGTGATGAGTTCTCGTCGTCCAAAATCCCAAAGCGGCGACGAGTCGCCGCACTCCAAGAAGGCCGGATCCTCTGGCAGAGCGGGTACCAAAGCCGACCTTGGGCTAGTACCATGAATCGTGTACGTCTTGCCGGGAAGCGAGCGGAGAACTGCCTCCATGTCCAACCAGCCAACGCGCCCACCCGGCGACCGTGCTGACGTGCCACACGCGGTCGCTGACCCCGGCAGCCAGTCCAGCCAGTTTCCCACACAAGCGGCCGAAGGGTCGAGCGCCCCCGAAGCGACGAATGCCCCCGCGCCCCCGGTGTGGCAATTGTCCGGTAGCCGCTACCAGGTCGTGGGCGAGATCGGCCGCGGCGGGATGGGCGTCGTGCTGCGGGCGATCGATACCGACATCGGGCGGCCGCTGGCGATCAAGCTGATGCTCCGCAAGGGAGACGCCCTGACCACGGAGCGGTTCCTGGCCGAAGCCCGCATCACCGGGCAGTTGCAGCACCCGGGCATTCCGCCGGTCCACGAGATCGGCCGCCTGGCCGACGGCCGGCCGTTCTTCGCCATGAAGCTGATCGCCGGCCGCACGCTGGCCGAGTTGCTGCGCGAGCGCGCCGGCCCGCAGGCGGAGCTGCCGCGGTTTCTCAAGATCTTCGAGCAAATCGCCCAGACGCTGGCCTACGCCCATGCCCAGGGAGTGATCCACCGCGATCTCAAGCCGCCCAATGTGATGGTGGGCGCCTTCGGCGAGGTGCAGGTCATGGACTGGGGCCTGGCCCGCAGGCTGCGCGGCGAACCGCCCCTTCCGAGCCCGCCCGCCGCCATCGCGCCGGCGGATGCCGGCGCCGAAGCCGCCCAGACGATCACGCTGCCGCCCGGCGCGGAGCTGGTCGAGGCGGAGATTCCCAGCCTGACCGAAGAGACGCAGGCGGCCACACCGCCGGCCGAGCGGCCCACTGACGCCGCTGGCAAGCCCGACAGCGATTCGGGCCGCCTGACGCAGGCCGGCACGGTGCTGGGCACGCCGGCCTACATGCCGCCCGAGCAAGCCCGCGGCGAGATCGACGCTCTCGACGTGCGGTGCGACGTCTTCGGCCTGGGCGCGATCTTGTGCGTCATCCTCACCGGCGAGCCGCCGTATCGCGGCGCCGACCGGCCGACCACGTTCCGCAGCGCCCGGCGGGGCGACCTGGCCGACGCCTATGCGCGGCTGGATGCCTGCGGGGCCGATGAGCAGCTCGTGGCCCTCTGCCGGCAATGCCTTTCGGCCGATCCGGCCGACCGGCCGCCGCACGCGGGCCAGGTGGCCAGCGGCGTGACCGCCTACCTGGCCTCGGTGCAGGAGCGCTTAGAGCAAGCCCGCATGCGGCAGGCGGCCGCCGAAGTCCGAGCCATCGAGGAGCGCAAGCGGTGGTGGGTGACCATGGCCTGGTCGCTCACAACGGTCGTTGCCATCTCGTTGGGCACCGGCGCATGGCTATGGTGGAAGGCCGACCGCGCCACGCGCCTGGCCGAGGCCGCGGTGCACGCCGCGTACGTGGAACACGAGGTCGTGAGCGCGCTGGACGAAGCCCAACGGCAGCAGCAAGAGCTGCACTCGCGGCTGCGCGACGAGCGGCGAGCAGCGCAGCTTCTCAGCGAGCTGGAGGAGTGGCGGGCGCTTTTGGCCTCGGCCCAAGCGGCCTGGAAGCGAGCCGATGCCCTGGCGGCGAGTGACCGCGACGCGCTGCCCACGGAACTGCTGGCTCGGTTGGCGTCCTTGGATGGGCAATTGCAGGCCGACGAACGCGACCGGGTCCTGGCCTTCGAGCTGGACAAGATCCGCTTCGAGTCTTCCAGCCCGGTGGACGGCGAGATCTCCTTGTGGCGCGCCGCGCCCAAGCTGACCCGCGTCTTCCAGGAGGCAGGCTACCACATCGATCGCGATGATCCGGCCCAGAGCGCCGCGCAGATTCGGCGTGCCACCCTTCGGCTGCCGCTCGTGGCGGCGCTGGATTTCTGGGCGCTGGTGACGCGCGACGACGTGCTTCGCGGCCGACTCCTGGAGGTCGCCCGTCGGGCCGACCCCGATCCCTGGCGCGACCGCGTGCGCCAGGCGGACGATTGGCAGAACGCAGACCACCTGGGGCCCTTGGCGCGCGAGGCGGACCTGGCGCATCAATCGCCGCAACTGCTGGCGGCCGTGGCGCAGCGACTCCGCCTGACGGGTGGCGACGCGCCGGGGCTGCTGCGCCGGGCGCTGGTCGAGCACCCGCGCGATTTCTGGCTGTACTTCGAGCTGGGACACGCCAGCCACGATCCCGTCGAGCAGGCCGGCGCGTTCCGAGCCGCCCTTTCCGTACGGCCGGAGTCGGTCTACGCCTACTATGGACTGGGGGTCGTCCACTTCGCGGACCACAAGCTGGCCGAAGCGGAGGCCTGCTATCGCAGGGCGGTCGCGCTGGATCCAAACTATGCCTCGGCCTACGTCAACTTGGGACTCGTGCTCGAGAGGCTCGATCAACCAGAGAAGGCGATTGAGTGCTACCACAAGGCCCTTGAGATCGACTCCAAGCACGTTCTTGCCCTCGTCAACCTGGGCTCGGCGCTCTACTCCCAACAGAAGCTGGACGAAGCACACGACTGTCTCCAGCGCGCACTGGAGATCGATCCTCGCAGCTCCGCCGCGCTGAACAATCTTGGACTCGTGTACCGCGAGCAGAAGAAGCTGGACGAAGCGGTCGTCTCCTATCGTCGGGCCGTGGAGATCAGCCCAGACAACGCCATGGCCTGGTGCAATTTGGGACACGTGCTGCGGCAGCAAGGCAAACTGGCCGAAGCGCTGCCGGCCTTTCAGCAGGGGCACAAGCTGGGCTCCGCTCAGCCCGGCTGGACGTACCCCTCGGCCGAATGGCTGGGGGAGACGGAGCGATTCATCGCCCTGGACGCGAAGCTCCCCGCGGTGCTGCGCGGCGAGGTCTCGCCGGCCGACGCGCGCGAGTGGTTGGACCTGGCAGAGCTGTGTGTCTTGTACAAGAAGCGATTTGGAGATGCTGCGCGCTTTTACGCTCGGGCGTTTGCCGCCGATCGCAAGCTGGCCGACGATCCCTCGACCGGGCATCGCTATAATGCCGCCTGTGCCGCGGCGCTCGCGGCCGCGGGGAAGTCCGCCGGCGCAGAGAAAGTGACCGAGGAGCAGGCCGCCCGCTGGCGGCAGCAAGCCCGCGATTGGCTGCGGCTGGACTTAGCTGCCTGGACCGAACACTTGCGGACCAAGCCCAACGTGCGGCCAATGGCGGTGAAGGCCCTGAACCACTGGCTCACCGACCCCGACCTGGAAAGCGTGCGCGAGGAAGCCGCCCTGAGCAAGCTGCCACCCGGCGAACGGCCCGCCTGGCGGCAACTCTGGGCCGACGCTTCCGAGCTGGCAAAGCCGGCGGGAGCCGCCGCCCCGCGAGCGAACCCGTAGCCCAAGTCGCCAGACTTTCTCGCGACCTCGGACAAGTTCAGCTCGTTGCCCGACCGATTTCGTTGCACGAGAATCGCTCGGCGTTAGACTTGTGGTACCTGCCATCGCCGGGAGGATGCGCCCGGGCGATCCCTTGACCCGCGACGAGCTTGCGGAGTGCCTGCCGAATGAGTCCCTGCCGTGTCACGAGCCGCCGTCTCGCTGGGCCGACCACGTGGCTGGCCCTGCTCGCGTGCATCGGCGCGCCGGCAGCGGCGGTGGCGCGGGCCGACGGGCCCGACTTCGAAACGCACGTGCTGCCGATTCTCAAGGCCCGCTGCTGGAAGTGCCACGGCGACGCGGGGGCCAAAGCTGGGCTTGACCTGCGCACCCGGGCGGGCATGATCCGCGGCGGCGAGACCGGGACAGCGCTGACGCCCGGCGCCGCCGACAAGAGCCCGCTGCTGCGGCGAATCGAGGCCGGCGAGATGCCGCCGGCGCCCGAGGCGAAGCTGGCCGCTGAGCACGTCGCCGTGTTGAAAGCCTGGATCACGGCCGGCGCTCCGGCGCCCGACACGAAATCGGACCCCGCCACTCCGTCGGCGACCTGGACGATCGAAGAGGGCCGCAAGCACTGGGCCTTTCAGCGCCTCGGCAGCCCCCGGCCGCCGCGGGTCCGCGACCATCGGCGCGTGCGCACGCCCGTGGATGCCTTCGTCCTGGCGCGCTTGGAGCCCAAAGGTCTCACCCTCGCGCCGGACGCCGATCGCACAGCTCTATTGCGGCGGTTGTCGCTGGATCTCCTGGGGCTGCCTCCTTCGCCCGAGGAGATCGCCGCCTTCGTCCACGACGTGGCGCCCCGCGCTTACGAGCGGCTGGTTGACCGGTTGCTGGCCTCGCCGCACTTTGGCGAGCGCTGGGGACGGCACTGGCTCGACGGCGCCGGTTACACCGACGTCTACGGCGGCGACAACGACGCGGCGATCATCAAGCTCGGCGAAAACAAGTGGCGCTACCGCGACTACGTCGTGGCTTCGCTGAACCGGGACAAGCCGTATCATCAGTTCCTGACCGAGCAGCTCGCCGGCGACGAGCTGGTCGATTGGCGAAAGGCCGCCACGTTCACGCCCGAGACCGCCGAGCTGCTGATCGCCACCGGCTTTCTTCGCAACAGCCCCGACGACACGAACGAGAACGAGCTGAACACGCCCGATATCCGCCACGGCCTGCTCCAGCGGACGGCGGAAGGCGTGGCCAACAACTTGCTCGGCCTGACGCTCCAGTGCGCCAAGTGCCACAGCCACAAGTACGAGCCGATTCCGCATCGCGACTATTACGGCTTCCTGGCCTTGTTTCAGCCGGCATTCAACCCCGATCGCTGGCTCCAGCCGCAGCAGCGCCAGCTTCCCGCGGTGTCGCCGGCCGAGAAATCGGCGATCGAGCGGCACAACGCCGAGTTAGAGCAGGAGGTCAAGAAGCTCCAGGCTCAGATCGACGCCATCCGCCAAACCTGCCGAACCCGGCTTTGGGAGGCCCGGCTGGCGGCGGCGCCCGAGGCGGAGCGGGCCGCGTTGCGCCAGGCCCTGGAGACGCCCGCCGAAAAGCGAAGCGAGGGCCAGAAGGCGGCCGCGGTGAAGTTCGCGTCCATCACGCCAGTGAAGCCGGAAGACGTCGCCGCCGCGCTCTCGCCCGCCGACAAAGCCGCGGTCGCCCCGCTCGAGCGTCAGATCGCGGCCTGCAAGGGCCAACGGCGCGGCTGGGAGCACTGGCAAGCGGTGTACGACGCGGGGCCGCCAACGCCCACTTTCGTCCTCCGCCGTGGCAATCATCTCGCGCCTGGTGAGGAAGCGACGCCCGGCTACTTCGCGGTGCTTTGCCCGTCCGACGCGGCTTCCGCCGCTCAGCCGAAGAGCGTGGCGGGCGAGTCCAGCGGCCGTCGTTTGGCGCTGGCTCGTTGGCTCACCGACAGCCGGTCGGCCGCCGGCGCCCTGGTGCTGCGGATGCGCGTGAACCGCGTCTGGCAGCACCTGTTCGGCCAGGGGATCGTGGAGACGCCGGACAACTTCGGCCTGACGGGCGCCCCGCCCACGCATCCCGAGCTGCTGGAATGGCTGGCCCGCGAGTTTGCCGCGCAAGATCAGCAGCTCAAGCCGCTCATCCGGCTGCTGGTCACTTCGACCGTCTACCGCCAAGCCAGCGGCACGTGGGCGAGTCTCTCCGAGACTCGCAGTCGCGTCTCGGAGAGACGCGGCCACGTGCCGGGCGCCAACTCAGCCGATCCGTTTGCCGTTGATCCGGATAATCGCCTGCTCTGGCGCATGCGGCTGCGCCGTCTCGAAGCCGAAGCGGTCCGCGACTCGATGCTCGCCGCCGCCGGCCGCCTGGACCACACGATCGGCGGCCCGCCGGTCCCCGTCGAGCCGCGCCCCGACGGCACCTTCGTGGTCCCCGAAAAGCTGGCGCCCTCCGACCGTTTTCGCCGCTCGCTGTACCTCTTGGCGCGGCGCAACTATCACCCGACGCTGCTGGGCGTCTTCGACCAGCCGAACCTGACGACCGCCTGCACGCGCCGCCAGACCTCGGCCGTGGTGCTGCAATCGCTGACGATGCTCAACGACCCCTTCGTGCAGGGCCAGGCCGAGGGAATCGCGCAGCGCATCACGGCGGAAAGCAGACATGATCCTGCCGCGCGGATCGAAGCAGCCTTCCTGCTCACGCTGGGGCGGCCGACCCAGGTACGGGAGATGAACTGGAGCCGCGACTTCCTGAACGAAATGGCCGTCACCTTCGGCACGAAGGCACCGGGCTCGGCTGCCGAGCAGCAGGGGTTGGCGCACTTGTGCCACGTGCTGCTCAACTCGAGCGAGTTCCTGTACATTCCTTGAGTGGTGGAACCAAAGCCATGAGCGCCATTTCGATTTCGCCGCCAAACTCAGTTATCTTGGTTATGGATTCTTCCGTTGGCCAAGTCCCGATGACAATGACCGACAAACTTGTGTCAGCAACCAACTCGTGTCTGGCGGTTGGCTGTCGTTCGGAGCACGACGGGCCGACTGAAATTCACATGGCTGCGTCTGATGAGGTTATGCCAGTTGATGAGCTCGTGTTTGACGGTGAACTTGATACTCCGGCGAGAAAGCTCTCGGTGTTGACGACGAATAACGCGGAAGTGATATCAGTTCCCCTGAGCACCAATAGAACGCGAGTAAGAGTTTTCGCAAATGACATGATGGAGCCTGATCGGCTGTTTGTTGTCTTTGACCGCCCTAAAGCATGACGTGCTGTTTCGAGCGGAGCTTACCTTATGGCCGCTGCCCGCCCCTTTGCCGCCGACATGCCAGTTTCTCGCCGCGATTTGCTCCGGGCCAGCGGGCTGGGCTTTGGCTCGATCGCCCTCAGTTGCCTGTTGCATGAAGAAGCCTGCGCCCGCGAGGCAAGCGCCCGAGCCGCGCCTTCCGCGCACGCCGGCGATCTTCGTCCGCGCGCCCCGCACGTGCCGCCGTCGGCCAAGGCCGTC
>JBGQHD010000253.1:0-6959 GCA_041497795.1 Planctomycetia bacterium | reverse complement strand
CGCGACTTGCTTGGCGTTCGCGCCTTCCTTGACGGCGCCTTCCTTGACAGCGGCTTCCTTGGGGGCGGCGCTCTCCTTTGTCTGGGCCGAGAGCGGCGGGACGTTCACCAGAGCCAGCGCGACCGCAGGCACAGCGAACCACGGCGAAGGACGACGCATGGCAACCTCGGGAGATGAGAAGGGTTGCGAAAAGGCGACCTTTCCACGACGTTCCACCAACGACACGCGAGCAACACGGCCAGCGCGCGTCAGCATACATCGCGGCCGCGCCAGCCAACAAGGCTGACCCGCGTGCTGGAAGCCCGGCTGTGCCGACAGCCGCCGCTGCATGCATCCCAAGCGCGGCGAAGGTACAATCGCTGGCGCTTGCTAGCTTAGAGGCTTGGCCGCGGGCGTCAGTTCCGCACGGCTGACATCGCGAGCGGCGCCCTGCGCCGCATCGGCGAGCGCTTGCCGCAAACGCTTTCGAGGCATCCCCTCTATTGCTTCCTATAGCTGACTACTCCTTTCGGGGGTCACGAATAGAATATGGCAGCGGTGGCCTGCCCGAGCGAATCGCGCTCATGTCCGCGCCCGGCAACGATCACTTGGAACCCGAAGAGCCCGTCCCGTCGGAAGTCGATTCCTTCGGCTTCCGCCGCGCGCTGGCCAAGGTGCGCGAGTTCCCCACCTCGCCGGGCGTGTATCTCTTCAAAGACAGTGCCGGCCGGGTGATCTACGTCGGCAAGGCCAAGAACCTGCGGGCACGGGCGGGCAGCTATTTCCTCAAGGCGGCGGCGGCCGATCGTCGCACGGCCGATCTGATGCGCGAGGTCGGCGACGTCGACTTCCTGGCGACCGACAGCGAGGTCGATGCCTTGCTGATGGAGGCCCGGCTCGTCAAGGACGTGCAGCCGAAATACAACGTCGAGCTGAAGGACGACAAGACCTTTCCCTATCTGGAGATCACCACCCGCGAGGACTTTCCCCGCGTGGAGTTCACCCGCACGCCGCAATCGCGCGGCACGAAGCTCTATGGGCCGTTCGCCAGCGCCAGTGGGCTGCGAGGGGCGATCCAGGTGCTGCAGAAGATCTTCCGCTTTCGCACGTGCGGCCTGGATATCGAGGAAGGGGACGAGAAGTGGCGCTGGTTCCGGCCGTGCCTGCTGGCCAGCATCAACCAGTGCACGGCCCCCTGCAACCTGCGGATCAGCAAGGAAGAGTATCGCCGCGACATCGCCCGGCTGCGGCTGTTCTTGGAAGGAAACAAAGCCCGCGTGCTCAAGGAAATGCGGGAGGAGATGGAGGCGGCGGCCAAGGAGCTGAAGTTCGAAAAGGCCGCTCGGCTGCGCGACGAAATCCGCCTGCTGGAAACGCTCGACGAGCGCGGCGAGCTGGACACGCACGCCCAGCCGGAAGTGTTTTACATCGACCCCAAGAAGGGGCTCGCCGGGCTGAAGAAGGTGCTGCACCTGCCGGAGGCGCCGCGGCGGATCGAAGGGGTCGATATCGCCCACCTGGGCGGCGGCGAGACGGTGGCCAGCCTGGTGCAATTCATCGACGGCCTGCCTTTCAAGCCCGGCTACAAGCGCTACCGCATCCGCGGCGTGGAAGGCGTGGACGACTTCGCCAGCATCCACGAAGTGGTCGCCCGGCGGTTTAAGCGGCTCAGCGACGAGGGCGAGAGCTTCCCCGACATCCTGCTCATCGACGGCGGACTCGGGCAGCTCAATGCGGGCCTGGCGGCGTTCCGCGACCTGAACCTGACGCCGCCGGTAGTGCTCTCGCTGGCCAAGCGCGAGGAAGAAATCTACCTCATGGACCGCACAGATACATCGAAGTCGGGGCCGCTGCGGCTCAGCCGCCACGCCTACGCCCTGCGGCTGCTGCAATACGTCCGCGACGAAGCCCACCGCTTCGCGCAGCACTACCACCACATCCTGCGGCGGAAGAGCACGCTGGGGGAGTAGGCCAGAGTAGCCGTCTCGCTCCGCGAGACGATTCATCACGCGGAGCGTGATGGCTACTTTAACTTCTTCTCGCTCTCTTTCTTCTCCTTCACGACCCACAGGTGCAGCTCGTAATCGACTTCGGCGCTGTCTTGCACGGTGATCGACTTGTCCGGCTTCCAGTCGCCTAGCGAGAATTGGTGCGAGACCACCCGCGCGCCGGGCTTGAGCGTCCGTTGCAGGATGGGCGAGAGACGCTCGCCGATGTCGTCGCCCATGTAGAGCATGACGACGGTGGCCTCGGGTAGGTCTTTGATCGGCTTGAGCACGTCCCCCTGGCGGAAGGTGACGCTGTCCTGAACCTTGTAACCCTTGGCCGTGGCCTGCGAGTCCTTGACGCGGTCCGGGTCGATGTCGATGCCTACCCCGCGCTTCGCCTGGTATTTGGCCACGGCCCGGCAGACCATGCGGCCGTCGCCGCAGCCCAGGTCGAATACGACGTCGCCCTTGCCGATGCCGCCCAGCTCGGCCATTTTGTCCACGATTTCATCGGGCGTGGCCACGTAGATCACGACGATGTCGTCCTTGGGGTCGGTCTTCTCCTGCTTCCGCAAGTCCACGTCGTACGACCTGCCCGGCTCGACCGCGAGCTTGCGGACGCGGGTGATCTTGGTGTAGCCGTTGGGTTCCCAGACGACCTTCAGCGTGGCGGTGCTCTGGCCCGCCTTGGCCGGCGTGAAGGTCAGCTTGCGCTCGGCGCCCTGGCCCTTGATCTCCTTGCCTTCGAGCAAGAGCGTGGCCTTCTCCCGCGGGACGGTCACCTTGAGGCTCACCGGCGCGATTTCCGCGGCTTTGCCCTGGGGCGGCTCTTTCGTGGCCTGCTGGGCCAGCGCCGAGACGAGGCCCAGAAGGCACAGGCCGAGGAGGCTAAGCGAGATCGCTGGCAAGCATCGGCGGTGCACGGCTTTCCTCGCGAATCGTGAGAGCAGTTGAACTGTTCGTGGTGCACGCGGCTCGCGTGCATCAACAATCCGATCGGCGCACGCGAGCCGCGTGCGCCACGCTCGGCGCGTGCCGCTCATTCGGCGCGCGACCGCTCGATCTGGCCGATGATCGACTTGTTCGACAAGAGCAGCTTCCGCAGTTTGACCAGCATCTCTCGCTTCAGCTCCGGCCGCTCATCGACCAGGTTGTGGCTTTCCATCGCCTCGACCAGCTCGGGGCCGTAGTGGCGCAAGTCTTCGGTGAGCGAGAACAGCGAGCACGTCCCCGTCGTCCGGTCGAAGATCAGCTTGTACTCGAAGTTCGAGATCACCCCGTGCCGGTCGAAGTGCGTGGTCAGCGGCACGTCTCGCTCGCGGTAGCGCCGGCGGTCTTCGTCGGTCGCCGTGCCACGCAGCAGCGGCACCAGCGTGTGGTTGGTCATCGGATTGTCTTCCTGCGGGTTCGTGAGCCGCACGCCGGCCAGGTCCATCAACGTGGCCAACAGGTCCGTCTGCAGCACGGTTTCGCGGCACACCTTGTCGCCCGGGAAGCCAGGCACCCGCACGATCATGGGCACGAGCAGCGCCTGCTCGTAAATGCGGGCGACGTAGTACAGGTGCTCGTGCTCCCAGAACTGGCAGCCGTGGTCGCTGACGATGACGATGATCGTGTTGTCGTACAGGCCCTTCTGCTTGAGCTTGTTCAGGATCGCGCCCACCTGGGCGTCCATCCGCGTGATGGTCTGATAATAGCGGGAGTATTGGTCGTTACGGTACTTTTGCCCCTTGGCGTCGATCAGCTCGGCGTCGGATTCGTAGATTTCCAGGCCATTGGGGAAGCCCAGCTCTTTCGCCCGATCCTCGTCCGTGCGGTTCCAGGGGAAGTGCGTGTCGGACATGTGCTCGCAGAGGAAGAACTTCTCGCCCGGCTTGAGGCTGTCGATGAAGTCCACCATCCGCTGGGCCCGTTTGTCGCCCGGCCACACCTCCCGCTTCTCTTCCTCGGCCGTGAGCGAGGCGCTGAACGTGCTGTGCGGCTGCCAGGCGGACTGCTGCAGCTCGGGGGGCACGAACAGCTCGGGGAACGCCGAGCAATCGGGATGGCACCAGCGCTGGATGCCCGCCAGCTTCAGCACGTGATACACGTTGGCGTAGCGCGAATAGCGGTCGCCGAAGGGGATCGCGGCGTTGAACTCCGCGATCCGCAGGAACCGGCCGCTCATGATGGAGAACCAGGCGTCCCAGGTGCTGGGATAGTAGCAGCGGCACTGCGTGAAGCGCGTGCCTTCGGCGGCCACCGAGTCGATGTAGGGCGTGGCCTTGAGGTCGTCGGGAAGCTGGCGGTAGCCGTAGCACGACAGCGACCGGGGCACCACCCCCTCGAGGAACAGCAACACCACATTGGGAAAGTCCTTGGCCTTCTGGGGGTCGGCGACGGCGAACTGATCGATCGGCACGGCGGCGTTCTCTTCCGCCGGCGCGATGCCCCCGGCCTGCACGGCCGGGTCGAAGTCGTCGGTGTCCGCGCCGTGGAGCACGGCGGCGTAGCCGTCGCGGTCGAAGTCGAAGATCCAGTGCAGCGCGTTCAGCTCGAACACGTGCCGGCCGCTGTACTCGGCCAGCCGCGTGAACACGTTTTCGCGGACGTGCTGCCAGCCCCAGAACGGCCAGGTGGCAAACGCCAGGCAGCAGCCGGCGACGAGCACCAAAGCCACGCGCCCGGGCCAGTGAATCCAGGCGACCAGACGCAGCCGCGCGGCGGCGCGCCCCGATACGCGGCGCGCGCCGGAAAAGAACCGCAGGGCAGGCGTCAGCGCTCGCGGCATGCCCTGCCAATCGTCGATCGCGCGCGAGGCGCGGCCCAGCCAGGCCACCGACGCCGGCAGCACGCCGGCCGTCGCGCCGGCCAGCCGCCGCGTGCAGGCATAAACCCAGGCCCCGGAAAGCAACGAGAGGAAGACCTGCAAGGAGGGGAGCTGCCCGGCCCGCAGCATGCTGCGCCAGTCCTCGAAGGTGAACCACTCATCGAACTTGTTCACCCGCCAGGTGCCGCCGGCCACGAGCGCCGCGGCCAGGAGCATGAGCGACGCGTAATTTGCCCGCGCCCAGGGCCAACGGAAAAAGCGCAGGTACGGGTAGATCGGGAATAGAAGCAGCATCCACAGCGCCATCTCGATCGGCCGCGGAAACCGCCGGGGGTCCACGGTGACGGTCGGCGTGAAGCCGGCATAACGCAGGCACATGCCGGTCGCGAGGAAGTCTCGCCGCAGCATCAGTCCCGACACCAGGATCAAAGGCGCGAACCCCGCGGTGGCGAACACCAAGATCACCGCCGGCATGATCCAGCCCCCTTCGGCCCGAATCTCCGGCCACAACTTCACCTGCCAGGGCACTCCGCCCACCACGGCCCAGACGAGAGCCACCAGCAGCGCCAGCCGGGCGATGCCGGACGTGGCCTCGCGATGAGTCCCGCGCAGCAGCCCGCGCAGCACGACGTACGCCGCGCAGCCCAGTGAGGCCGCGAGGGAAGCGAACAGGACCGACGTCGAATAGAGCACTAGGTCGGCCTGCGGAATCTCGTCGGGCAAGAAGAACTGCTGGTAGTCAAACCCGCCGTTTTGGGTGATGTCCCAAAAGCGGCGATGCTCCCGATACGCATAGACGAACACCGAGGCGCAGCACAGCAGATAGACCGTGCCCAGGGCAACCAAACCCGACCCCCAGCGGCTGGCGGTTCGCCGTGGGATGCAGTCTTCCGCCAGCGGAGACGTGTCGAGCTGGGGCGGCGGGCCGGCACCCTGTCCGGTGTCGTGTCCGCCGGCGCGGAGGGCGTCGTCCGTGGGAATGCGGTCGTGCCAAAGCCGGGCGATCCACTGGACCAGCAACCAGCCGCCGACGCCGGCGGCCACCACGGCCAGCCAATCCAGCGGCCCGGTGCGCGGAATCGTCAAGCTCGCCCCGTCGTCCGTGGACTGGTAGACCGAGGCGAAGAGCGTGGCCGCGGCCAGGACCAGGCTGGAGAGCCACGCACCCCAGCCGATGATCGCCAAGCGGCGCACGCCGCCCGGGACCTTGCGCAGGCCGGCACCCTCCATCACCAGCGCGCGGCGGACCGCCATGAAACAGGTCACCGCCTGCACCATCACCAGCGTGCCGGCCAGCGCCGCGGCCAGCCCATAGAAGCTCTCATACTCCTGGTCGAACCAGTGCAGCAGGGGCACGTCCTTGAACTGGATCATCTGCGCGATCGCCGAGTTCTTGATCCCTCGGAACACGATCAGCACCGCGCAGGCCGAAACCATCACCAGCCACGCCAGCGCGAACACGTGCCAGCGCATGGCCGGGGAGATCAACTCGACAAAGCGACGTTTCATGAACGGCATAAGCAAACGGGGCGCGGACCAGCGGCGCAGCCGGCCCCTTCAACGAGCGCGAGCGGCGACGATTCGTCCTCGGCCGCCGGGTCCCCTCGGCGGCGCGGAACGGGCAACTCCATCATTCTGGCCCACCCCATCGGCACAGACAAGCATACGCCGCGCGCTTCAGCCCCAGGCACCCCTCTTGTAACAAGTGCCCCGGCCCTACGCTTCGATAGCAGCGGGGCGGACAACGACTTGCCGCCCGGAAAAGTTCGATTCTTCCACTCACAGGAGTATTACCGTGAAGACGACCAAGATTCTGGTTCTAGCCGCGATGATTGCGGCCTCGGCGGCGATGGGGGCTTCGGCCAAAGCTGGCGAATTCGGCTACGGCGGCTGCCGTGGCGAAGGTTTTGGGGGCGGGTACGACTATTTCGACGGCGTGGGGGCCTTCTGCAAGGAACACGGCGTCAAGTTCAGCCACGGCTACTTCTACCCGGGCCTGGTGCAAAAGCACTTCACCGAGAAGTGGTTCGACGAGTACTACAAGACCGAAATGAGCTTTGATCCGCACGCCCACATGCCGTACTACTTCTGCGCAGGGCACGGCGTTTGGTACCCGATCCACTACATCGAGATGGTTGGCCCGGGCGCTAAGGGACCCGGACCGGTCATCGCTGGTGGCCCGG
>JBGQHD010000252.1:0-7003 GCA_041497795.1 Planctomycetia bacterium | reverse complement strand
GCTCGAGGTCCGCAAGACGGCCGCGCGGCCGGAGTTCGACAAATGGCTCCCCACGGCTTCGGCCGACGCGGTCGCCGCCAGCTTGCCCTCGTCCGGACTGCACCTGCACGCGGCGCTGAACGAAGGCCGGGGCGAAACCGTGGCCATGCAGCTCGGCGGAAAGACGCGCCAGGTGGCCTTGACGAAGACCGCCGCCTGGCAGCCGGGCCATGTGTCGCCCCAGGCGCTGCACTGCGCCCAGGGAGGCGTGTGCGAGGTGCCCGACGCGGGCGATTTCGACACGAACCAGCCGTTCTCCTGCGGAGCGTGGATCAAGCTGCCGGCCAACGACAGCTACGGAGCCATCGCTGCCCGCATGGATAGTGGCGACAACTACCGCGGCTGGGACTTCTGGGCCGAGCAGCGGCGCGTCGGCACGCACATCGTCCATCGTTGGAGCGACGACGCGCTGAAGGTCGTCTCGCGCGAGCAGATTCCGGCCAACATGTGGACCCACGTGCTGGTGACCTACGACGGCTCGGGCAAGGCCGCGGGCGTGAAGGTTTATTACAACGGCCAGGCGCAGCAGACCAACGTGCAGGCCGATGGGCTGAAGAGCACCATCCGCACCAAAGTCCCCTTCAAAATCGGCCAGCGGAACGCCTCCGAGCCGCTCACCGGCCTGTCGCTGCAAGACCTGCGGATTTACGCGCGGGCGTTGCCGCCGCAAGAGGTCGAAACGCTGGCCCGGTCTACGCGCTTGGCCGCGATCCTCGCCAAGCCGGCGGCACAACGCTCGGCCGCCGAGAGGGACGAGCTGTTCGGCTGGTGGCTGGCCGCGATGGATAAGGAATATGCGTCGCTGGTGCAGCCCGTCGCTCGGCTCGAACGGGAGCAGGCCGATCTGCGTACCGGCGGCACGATCGCTCATGTGATGCAGGAGCGTCCCGACAAGGCGATGGCGCATATCCTCTTCCGCGGGGAATACGACAAACGGCGCGACGCCGTCTCGGCCGGCACGCCCAAGATGCTGCCGGCGTTCTCGGCCGACCTGCCGCGCAATCGGCTGGGCTTCGCCCGCTGGCTGCTCTTGCCGGAGCAGCCGCTGACGGCTCGCGTCACAGTGAACCGCTTTTGGCAGGAGGTGTTCGGCGCCGGCATCGTCCGCACCGCCGGCGACTTCGGCGTCGCCGGCGAGCTCCCCTCGCATCCCGAGCTGCTTGACTGGCTGGCCGTGGAGTTCATGGATCCCTCAATCCAACCCCTCGCCCCCGAGGGGACAGGGGCAGGGGTGAGCGGCGGCTGGGATATCAAGCGGCTGTTCAAGCTGATCGTCATGTCGGCCACCTACCGGCAGGTGGCGATCACCACGCCCGAGAAGCGCGAGAAAGACCCGCAGAACCGGCTGCTCTCGCGCGGCCCGCGGTTCCGCATGGATGCCGAGATGGTCCGCGATTACGCCTTGGCCGCGTCCGGCCTGCTGGTGCCGAAGATCGGCGGGCCGAGCGTGAAGCCGTACCAGCCCGACGGCGTGTGGGAGGCCGTGGCCATCATCGGCAGCAACACCCGCGACTACCGCCGCGACAGCGGCGAGAACCTTTACCGGCGCACGATGTACACCTTCTGGAAGCGAAGCGCCCCGCCGGCCTCGCTCGAAGTCTTCAACGCGCCCAACCGCGAGACCTGCGCGGTCCGGCGCGAACGCACGAACACGCCGCTCCAGGCGCTGGTGACGCTCAACGACGAGCAGTACGTCGAGGCCGCCCGGCACTTGGCGCAACGGGCGATCAAAGAAGGAGGCGACGCCTTCGAGGCTCGGCTGAAAGTGCTCGGCTTGCGGCTGTTGGCCCGGCCGTTCCGGGCGGAAGAGTTGCCGGTGATCCGTGACTCGCTGGACGACCTCGTGGCCTACTACAAGTCGCACCCCGACGACGCCAAGAAGCTGCTCACCGTCGGCGAGTCGAAGGCCGACCCATCGCTAGACCCGGTACAACTCGCCGGCTGGACGATGTTGGCGAATCAGTTGATGAATTTGGATGAGGTGTTGAATAAATGACCCATTGCGCGACTGATGGCACTTGAACTTGAAGTCGCAAATTGCGACCTCAAAGTTCCGAGGCGGTGGCGGTTCAAGGAGTGGCATCGAGCGGTCATGGTCAAGAAAGCCCCACCGACGCCTGTGTCCGCTGAAGAAATCGAGCGGCGGATCTTCATCATCCGCGGACAGCGGATGATGCTCGATTCCGACTTGGCACGAATGTATGGCGTTCCCACTTTTCGACTGAATGAGGCGGTCGCGCGGAACCGCGACAGGTTCCCGGACGATTTCGCGTTTCAGCTTACGCTGCAAGAGTTTAGGGATTTGATATCGCAAATTGCGATATCAAACAAGGGTCGCGGCGGACGCCGCAAACTGCCTTGGGCCTTCACCGAGCATGGCGTGGCCATGCTCTCTAGCGTGCTCCGCTCGCCGACCGCCGTGAAGATGAACATTGAGATTATACGGGCCTTCGTGCGGCTGCGGCGGCTGTTGGCGACGCCGGGGGAACTCGTGGCTCAGCTTCAGCAATTGGCCGAAACCGTGCAACTGCACGACGAGCAGATCAAGGCCTCGGCCGGCGGCGCCCAAGCGGCCCATTGGATTTCAACCGCCCCAAGGCGGCAAAGACGGGCAGCCCATGATGATAAGAAGCCGAGCAAAGTAGCCATCTCGCTCCGCGAGATGGAGTGTCGCCGACTTACGCGGGGTGGCCAACCAGTGTGGCCAACTCGCTCTGCGAGTTGGAGAAACTTGCAAGACGGGCAGCCACAATCAACCTCCAACTCGCAGAGCGAGATGGCTACTTTCAAAGCGAGGAACGATCCATGAACCTCTTCCCTGAATTCACCCGCAACATCACGCGCCGCCATTTCTTCGCCCAAGGCTCTCACGCCCTCGGTTGGGCGGCGCTGACGAGCCTGATGGGCCGCACGGCCCTGGCTGCTCCATCGGGCGCCGGCGGCCAGCTCGGCGCCACGCCCGGCCGCACTCATTTCCCCGGCAAGGCCAAGCACGTGATCTATTTGCACATGGTCGGCGGGCCGCCGCAGATGGACCTCTACGACTATAAGCCGGTCATGCAGGAGTGGTACGACAAGGACCTGCCCGACTCGGTCCGCATGGGCCAGCGGCTGACCACCATGACCTCCGGCCAGAAGCGGTTCCCCATCGCTCCGTCGAAATACAAGTTCGCCCGGCACGGCCAGTCCGGCATGTGGGTCACGGAGCTGTTGCCCTGGACGGCCAAGATGGTCGATCGCATGGCCTTCATTCGCAGCCTGCACACCGAGGCCATCAATCATGAGCCGGCTATCACCTGCCTGCAAACCGGCAGCCAAGTGACTGGCAGGCCCTGCCTGGGGGCCTGGGCCTCCTATGGCCTCGGCTCCCTCAACGACAATCTGCCGACGTTCGTCGTGCTCGTGGCCAAGCCGACGAACACCGAGCAGGTGCAGGCGATCTCGGCTCGGCTGTGGTCGGCCGGTCATTTACCGGGCCAGCACGCGGGCGTGTCGTTCCGCGCCAGCGGCGACCCGATCCTCAACATCAATAACCCGCCCGGCGTGCCCAGCCAGGTGCGCCGCAAGACGCTCGACGGCCTCAAGGCGCTCAATGAGATGAACCATCGCCTGACCGGCGACGAGGAGACTCAAACGCGGATTCAGCAATACGAGCTAGCCTTCCGCATGCAGAGCAGTGTGCCGGAGCTGACCGACCTGTCGCGCGAGCCGGAGGCCACCTATCGGCTGTACGGCGACGCCGCCAAGCAGTCGGGCACGTTCGCCAACACGGTGCTGCTGGCGCGGCGGATGGTCGAGCGCGGCGTGCGGTTCATCCAGATTTACCACAACAACTGGGACACGCACGCCAACGTGGCCGGCCGGCTGCCGGACCAGTGCCGCGACGTCGATCAGCCGTGCTATGGCCTGGTCGAGGACCTCCGGCAGCGCGGCCTGCTGGACGAAACGCTCATCATCTGGGGCGGCGAGTTCGGCCGCACGATCTACTCCCAAGGCGGGCTGTCGCACCAGAACTACGGCCGCGACCATCACCCGCGCTGCTTCACCATGTGGCTGGCCGGCGGCGGCGCCAAGGGAGGCGCCATCCACGGCGAGACCGACGACTTCTCCTACAACATCGTCAAGAACCCGGTCCACGTCCGCGACTTCCACGCCACGGTGCTCCACCTCCTAGGCTTCGATCACGAGCGGTTCACCTACAAGCACCAGGGCCTGGACCAACGCTTGACGGGCGTCGAGCCGGCGAAGGTGGTGAAGGAGTTGCTGGCTTAGAGACGCGGCCGCGGGCGGGTGGCACGTCCCTGAGCATGGATGCGAAGGGCGTGGCGGATGTCCCACGCGTGGCGGCGCTTCCACGCCCATCACATCCGTGTTCTGAGCGTGCCACCCCGCCGCTGCGGCTCGACTGGCTCCGACTACGCTCCGCTCCGCTGCGCTTCGTCTCCGCCAGTCAGCCTCCGCTCCAGGCGGAGCGACTTGGCCATGCTTGCCTGGCTAGCGCGACTGAACTGCGGCCAAGCGGAACCCGAGGCTGTTGCTCCGGCCGCCCAACGCGCCCCAGCCGCGGATCGCCGAGCGGCAGTTCCTGCCCACGTCGTTCCAGCTCCCGCCGCGAAACACGCGCTGGTAGGTCCGCTCAGCAAACTCCGGATCCGCCCCACCAACGAGCGTCTGCTGATACCAATCGCTGCACCATTCCCACACATTCCCGTGCATGTCGTGCAGCCCCCAGGCATTCGGCAGCTTCTGTCCGACTTCATGGGTTCGCCCCCCGCGGGCGGGTGGCACGTCCCTGAGCATGGATGCGTTATCGTCGTACCACGCGAAATCGGCGAGCCGCGACTCATTGTCGCCGAAGCTGTAGCGCGTTTGCGTCCCCGCGCGGCAAGCGTACTCCCACTGCGCCTCAGTCGGCAGGCGGTATTCCCACCCTGGCGGCAGCCGGCCGGCCTTCCGCTCCTGCTCCGTGAACACACGGCAGAACTCGACGGCGTCCTTCCACCAGACCATCTCGACCGGCAGCTTGTCCACATCGACTCCGGCCGCCAATGCGGAGACGCGCCCCCCTCCAGGAAAGAAGCTGGGACTGTCGTTCATCACCTGGCGGTATTCGCCCTGCGTTACCTCGTACTTGCCGAGCCAGAACCCGCGCGAGAGCGTCACATCCACCTGATTCGGCGGTTCGCCCATGTGAAAATCGCCCGGCGGGCACCAGCGGAACTTCATGCGCAGGCCGTTGCCGGACCAATTCTGGCCGGCTTTCGTGCCCTCGGCGAGCGGCTCGTAGTACGTCTCTATTCGCGGCGATCGCCAAAGAACCGCCACGACGGCCACAATCGTGGTGAGGATCAGCAAGTCCAACACGCCGAACTGAAACCACCGGCGGATGCGATGCTTGGCCATCGGTTGCATACGAATCGGTAGAGATCGTGCCCCTGATCCGCAGCCAGAGATTGTACTCGCTGCGCCAGAACGGGCGGAGTCCTCGAGCCGGCGCGCGTGGTGAAGGAGCTGTCGGCCTAGGCTGGCGGCGGGCCAAGGGCGGCGTGGTCCACGGCGAGACCGACGACTCTCCTACAACGTCGTCAAAAACCCGGTCCACATCCGCGACTTTCACGCCACGGTGCTGCACCTCCTAGGCTTCGACCACGAGCGGTTCACCTACAGGCACCAGGGGCTCGATCAGCGGCTGACGGGCGTCGAGCCGGCGAAGGTGGTGAAGGAACTGCTCGGCTAGTCCAGGCCGGGCGATGCCAATGATCCTGGCGAGCGGGGGGCGTCAGCCCCCTGATTACGCGGGGCTGGCTCCGACGTCAACGATCAGGGGGCTTACGCCCCCGCTCGCCAAGCTGACGCTCGCCATGCTGCCACGGCTGACCATGAGGATTGGTCCATGCAGCGCGATCGTTCCGCCTGGGATAGGCGCTCAGCCGCTCACCCGTCCGCCCAGACTGGCGTGAGGTAGGTTTCAGTAGCCACGCTCGCCGTTCGACGTTGCCAAGACGTGGCGCATCCAGCTCGCGAGTCTGCCCGTGGAAAACTGGCGAAAGGCCGCGCAGGCCAATTCACCGCAATCGGTCCGTGACGCCATCATCTACGGCATCGCGGCCGTGCTGCTGATTGTCGGGTTCTTCGTCATGCGGTTCACGCTGGCCAAGGTGGCCGACGACGCCTCCTCTTCCGCCGTCAAGGGAAGAGTAACGCCCTGCCGCACGAAGTGACGGCAGCGGCCCTAGGTGCGCGAAAAGCGCACGATGGCTCCAGTCTGGAGCCGACTCGCGGAATCCGCGGGAACGCGGATTCAAACCTCAAATTCCAGCTCAGGATCTCACATCTCAAAGCGGAAGTCTCAAATCTGAAGTCCACCATCCGAGTACCCCGTTGCAACGGCCGGTCTCGGGGACGACAATACCCGGCGTTAGCATCTCTGGGAGGCGATCCTTCTCCCCTCAACCGCCGAGGTGAGCATGCGCTGGCGACGCTTGGCCGGGCTGGTGGCAATTCTTCTTTCCTCGTGCCTGAGCGCGGTGGCCGTTGCGGCGGAGCCGGCATCCAAACCGCTCGATCTGGCCTACGTCACCGACGACTTCTTCGCCGCCATCGTGATCCATCCGGCGCGGCTACTGAAGTCGCCGCTGGCCGACGCGCTGCCGATCGCCCCCTGGCCTCAGTGGCTCAAGGAGCGCACGGGCGTCGAGTTAGAGCAGATCGAGGAGGCCATCCTGCTCTTGCCGCGACCCGGCAAGGGGGTGCTGTACCAAGCCGGCGGGATCGTGCGTTTCCGAGAGAAAGTCGTGGACGAGGCCTTTGTCGCCCGGATCGTCAAGCCGCTGGGGGCCGACGAGCTGGCCGAGGCCACCCAGGCAGGCAAGACTTACTGGACCGCGCCGGGCGCCCGGGACATGGCCGCCTACGCCCCAGACGCCAAGACGCTCGTCTTTGCCAACGAAGATTGCTTGAAGGC
>JBGQHD010000251.1:0-7013 GCA_041497795.1 Planctomycetia bacterium | reverse complement strand
CCCACCGGCCTCGTGCCGGTGGCTCGTTGACTGGCAGCTTCAGCGGTGCTGACCATGTCCAATCTGTCGCCGATCTACACCGCCTCGAACTGCCGCCCGTGATTCAATTTTTGGTGAGCACCTTGGCCATTGTTGCGCCATCGCAACTCGTAAGGTCGGTCAAGGGACGGCTCCAGCATGTACGTCGTCACGAGATTCCGCGGGGCTTCCGCCGGAACTACCGCCTGGAGAGCATCGGTTCCGCGAAGCGCGAGGTCGTGGAACGGTACGTCGCCGAGCAACTGGGACACCATCCGATGGCTGACCGACGCGCCCAGGAAAAACTCGCCGGCTGCCAAATCGATTGCCCCGGAATCGACCTGGCGCAGGTCCGCTACACGGCCCACGGTCAGTACGTCTACAACTTGCATCTTGTGTTGGTTCACACTGATCGATGGCGCGAGTTCCGCGAAGACGCGCTGCGAAAGACGCACGACACCGTGCGGCGCATCTGCGACAAGAAGGGATACCTGCTTTCCAAGGCGGGTATCCTGCCCGACCATCTGCACGTTACCGCCGGATACGACGTCGAGAGATCGCCCCCAGGACGCCGCTCTGAGTTTTCTCAATAATCTGGCGTACGCTCATGGGATGAAGCCGATGTACGAATTCAGCTATTATGTCGGAACGTTTGGGGACTACGACTTGGGAGCGATCCGGCACGCATTAGCCGCCAGCGAGAGCCCTGCGCCCGTAGAGTTGCCCGCAAGACGGTGACGTCCTCAGCGTCCGCAGCAGTCAGTCACCGGACCACCGGGGCCAGCCCGGTGGGGCGTGAGCGTGAGCGTGAGGGGCGCTACGATTTAGCTGGCAGTCATCGAGCCACCGGGGCAGGCCCGGTGGGGCACTCATCGGCGCGCTCGCGCCCCAAGAAGCACCCGACACGACCGTAGAAAGACGTAGGAGTCGCTCTGCGAAGCCAATTGCCTGGCCCCCGTGCGACTCCTACGTCCGCTCATCCTCTGATTGCTCCGCAACGGGAATTCTCGGGCTAGCGCCCGCGGCCGCCTCCACGACCGCCGCCCCCGCCGCCGCCCCCTCGGCCACCCCGGCCGCCGCCCCCGTCACGGCCCCCGCCACCCCCTCCGTCGCGGCGTCCGTCAAGGCGGAAGTCGAAGCGAAGGCCCGGCGAATAGTCCCGGCGGCCGTAATAGCCGTAGGGGTAGGAGTATGACGGGTAGCTGTAATCGTAACCACCGTCATAGCTCGTGGAGTAGCTGCCCCGGCTCCACGCCGGGTACAACTCCCACTGCCCGTTACGCCAGAGGTAGTAGTTTCCATTGTCCTGGTAGTACCAATTGCCGGCGTCATCGTGGTAGTACCAATACCCTTGGCTTTGTTGCCACTGCCCCGCCTCCACTTTCGACGGGACAAAGGCCACACAAGCCGCCGCCACCGCCAACCCAAGTAAGCATTTCATGACGTCCCTCCCTCTGTTGACCCGTGAATCTCGCGCGTCGATATGGCGCGCGATGCCTCCCTCCTGCACTCGACACTGGCGGTCGATCGCATCGATCCTCTAGAAGTGCAACAATCGTGCCGCATCGCACGACATCTGCGTTCAATCCGCTTATGAGGGCACTGACGCGCCGCAGTAACGGGTTGCGACGATTCTAACCCTAGACCATCGAGCGGCGGCGTAGTGGCTAACGGGCGATGGGCGGGCGACAGGGCCGTCTGCGTCACACACCCCGGCAATCGCTTGCTCCTGGCCGCGGCGGCTGTTACACCCAAGGGATGACCTCGCCACAGACTTCGCCACAGGCCCGCGCACCTCTTCGGGCCTGGGTCGTGACATTCGCGGGCACCGCCGTCAATCTTTGCCTGGGCATTCTTTACGCCTGGAGCGTCTGGAAAGCGAACCTAGTCGCCAGGCCGGAGCACCCGGCCGGGACGGCGATGACCGGCCTCAACGAGGGCTGGATCTACCTCACGGATGCCCAGGCGACGTGGGCCTACGCCATCTGCGGCCTGACCTTCGCCTTGTTCATGATTCCTGGCGGCCTGGTGCAAGACCGCTTCGGGCCCAAGCTCGGCGCCACGCTGGGCGGCGTATTTCTGGCCACCGGCTGCATCGTCGCCGGGCTGATGAAGAGTTACCTGGGCTTGGTCGTGGGTTTCGGCCTGCTGGGCGGCATCGGCATGGGGCTGGGCTATGCGGCGGCGACGCCGGCAGCGGTGAAGTGGTTCGGCCCGCACCGACGCGGGTTGGTGGTCGGGCTGGTGGTCGGCGGCTATGGCGGGGCGGCGATCTACATCGCGCCGCTGGCGAAGCATTTGATCGCCGGCTACGGCATTTCCGGCAGCTTGATCGGCTTGGGGATGCTCTTCGCGGTCGTCATCATCGCCGCAGCACAGCTTCTCTCGTGGCCGCCGGCGAACTATCAGCCCCCCGCGCCGCCGCTGGGCAAGCAGCCGGCCGCGCTTCCGAGCCAGAAGCCCGGCTTCTCAAAGAAGCCGGGCTTCTTTTCCGGCGCCTCTGGGCAGACGACCGGCGACTGGTCGATTCCGGCGATGCTGCGGACCTGGCAGTTCTATGCCCTCGTGTTCCTGTTCTTCGGCTCGGCGCAGTCGGGCCTGCTCGTGATCGGCAATGCCGTACCGATGCTGAACCGCACGGCGGAAGCCGTCCCCTTTCTGGCGGCCAACGCCTGGCTGCTGGCCTCCTACGGCGGGCTGGTGAATGCGGCCGGCCGCGTGGGCACAGGCACCTACTCCGATCGCATTGGCCGGGCCAACGCCTTCCTGCTCAACGGAGCGGTGGCCGCGGCCTGCCTATTTCTCACGCCGTTCGCCATGCAGTCGGGGAGCGCCGTGCTGCTGTTCCTGGTGGTGGCCACCGCCTTTTGGCAATACGGAGGCGGCCTGGCCCTCATGCCCGCGCTGACGGCCGACTTCTTCGGCGCCAAAAACCTGGGCTTCAAATACGGCCTGGTCTTCCTCGGCTGGGGATTCGCCTTTCTCGTGCCGCAGCTTTCCGGGTACATCAAGGATGCAACGGGCAAGCTCGACGCGGCGTTTTACCTCTCCGGCGGGCTGCTGATCGCAGCGGTCCTCTTGAGCCGGATCGTTCGCCGGCCGACTGAGGGCCAGCCTGTCGTTCTGAGCGCAGCGAGGAATCCATGAGGACGGAGCCAGCGACAAGCACGGCGCACGCCACGGATGCGACCATCCCCACGCTGCGCTGGATCGGCGGCATCGACGGCCACCTGCGGCTGATTGACCAGACGCTGTTGCCGGTGGAGTTCAAAGAGATCGACTGCCGCACCGTGGAGCAGGTCTGGGAGGCGATCCGCAGCCTGCGCGTGCGGGGCGCGCCGGCCATCGGCATCGCCGCCGCCTATGGCGTGTGCGTCGGCGTGCAGAGCGCGGTGGGACGAGACGAAGCGGCGTTCTTCGCTCGATTGGACGAGGTGACCACCTATCTCGCCAGCAGCCGGCCGACTGCCGTCAACCTGTTTTGGGCGCTGGACCGCATGAAGCGGGCCGCGCACGAGCTGCGCGGCACCGCCAGCGACATCGCAGCCCGCTTGCTGGCCGAAGCCCAGGCCATTCACGAGGAAGATCGCCAAATGTGCCGCGCCATCGGGCGGCACGGCGCCGCCTTGCTCGCCGATGGCCAGGGCGTGCTCACGCATTGCAACGCCGGAGGGCTGGCGACCGCGGATTACGGCACGGCGTTGGCCGTGATCTTCGCTGCGCACGAGCAAGGCAAGCAATTGCACGTTTACGCCGACGAGACTCGGCCGCTGCTGCAAGGCGCGCGGCTCACGGCCTGGGAGCTGGCCCAGCGCGGCATCGACGTCACGCTGATCTGCGATTCGATGGCCGCCCAGGTGATGCGCGAAGGACGCGTGCAGGCGGTGGTGGTCGGCGCCGACCGCATCGCCGCCAACGGCGACACGGCCAACAAGATCGGCACCTATCAGGTGGCCTTGGCCGCCGCGGCCCACGACATCCCGTTCTACGTCGCCGCCCCCAGCAGCACGTTTGATCTATCGATCGCTTCCGGCGATGCCATCCCCATCGAACAGCGCGCGGCCGAGGAGATCACCCACGGCTTCGGCCGCCAGACGGCCCCCACCGGCATCAAGGTCTACAACCCGGCCTTCGACGTGACGCCGGCGCGGCTGATCGCCGGGATCATCTGCGAGCGCGGAGTCATTCGCCCGGTGACGAGGGAACGAATCGCTGAGGTCTTGCGAGAGGCGCCATGAAGGGGTCGGGAGTCAATATTCGTGGCGACCAGCGCGATGACTTGCCACGGAGTCTATTCGCCACGAAATTGACTCCCAACCCCGTTAGCCCCGCCGGTTCAGCGGCCCCCCCGAAGTCTGGTGACTTCGGCTACGGCGCTATTCTCCACGGCTCGTCGGCAGCTTGGGAATCTCGTTGCGCGGCGGGTGGCGCTTGGCTGGCGTGGGGCTTTCATCCGGCGGGGCGCTGATCCGCTCGTCGGCCTTGTCCGGCACAACTTTGTGCGGCACAACTTCGTCCGGCGCCATTCTGTCGGGCACGATGGCGGGCAGCTCGGGCCGAGGCAGCGGCGCCTCGCCTTGCGATCCCTGGCATGCCTGGCAGCAAGGCGTTGGCACTTCGCCGAGTTCTTCGGGTGTTTGATACACCCGCCCCGACGTTTGATACAGCCGTCCGCAGTGCTGCCGCCAGCGCTCGCAGCAATAGTCTTCCCAAGGATTGCCCCAATAGACGGGGCAATAGTCGCGCGTGAAGGCGGGAATGCCGCCCAGCCCGCCGCCGGCGCCCGGGCCCCAGAGCGGCGGCGCGTAATCGTAGGGGGGAGGAATCGTGTCGGCCCCGCCCACGACGGGGGGCGGATCATACTTCGGCTGCTGCGACGGCGCCTCGATGGGCAATGCCGGGTCCGCAAACTCCAGCGATGCCGGCTCGGTGTCGTGGAGAGCTGCCGAGGCGGGACGCAGGCGACCGTCCGCCGTTGCCGCCGTAGCAGGCACGCTCCGCGTGCCATCGGCGGAGACGGCACACGGAGTGTGCCTACTATGCTGAGCGGCCGGCCCTGTGACGTCGAAGTAGTAGACCTTAGGCCCCGGACGGCTGCCCGCGTCGGCCGCTTCTGACCTGACGATTTGTGGCCAAGAGCTTCCCGCGCCGGCACTCTCCGCGCGGGGCGGCTCGCTCCGCACCGCAGCGGACGCTCCGAGCACCACGACAAGCCAGCAGAGCGAAATCCGTTTCATCACTTGCCTCCTCCGTACCTGCCGCATCGGTGCCGCTGGCGGCTCGATCCGCCGCTAGTTGGCCGTTGTCTCTATCTTCCTCGGCCCGGTAGAGGCGGTAGCTTCAGTGTGCACGGGATAACCGGCACGGGCGATGGAATCGGCAAAGTCGGCCAAGCCGATCTGCATGGCCTGCGGACGGATTGAAATCCGTCCTACGACGGCGACTGCTCCACCACCTCGAACGCCGCTTGCACCTCGATCGGGATGCGCGCCGGGCGGCCGCTGGCCAGGTTGACGAACGCCCACAAGGTTTCCGCCTGCGCTAGCAAACCGCCGCCCACGTGCCTGATCTCGTATTTGCGCAGCGAGCTGGCGCGGCGAAAGTCGGCGACCCAGGTGCGGATGACGAGATCGTCGCCCTGCAGCGCCGGCCGCAGGTACTCGATGCGGTGCGAGCGGACGACAAAGCCGGCGCCGAGCCGGCGATAGGCCTCGCCGGGCCAGCCCTGGGCCGCCGAATGGGCGATCGCCGCGGCCTGCGTCCATTGCAGGTAGACGACGTTGCTGGCGTGCCCCAGTTCGTCGATCTCGGCGGCCACGACGGTATGCGGATGCTCGTAAACTGCTGGCATAGAGAGATGGGTTGGCGGCGATTCGCTTGCGCCGGCAAACAAAAAACCGCGTCGAAGAGCGATACCCTTCGACGCGGCGAACTGCTTCGGTGAGAGCGGCTTGTCGTCAAACCGCAAGCGTGGATCCGGCTGCCGTCTTAGCGCCGAGCGTCCGATGGCTACGCCTGGAACGAACTGCCGCAGCCGCAGCTTTTCGTGGCGTTGGGGTTGTTGAACGTGAAGCCGCGCTTGTCGAGCCCCTCGAAGAAATCGACCGTAGCGCCGTCGAGGTACAGCGCGCTCTTCTTATCCACGATGACCTTGACGCCGTGGTACTCGTAGGTGGAATCGGTTTCCTCGTTGGCCTTCTGGTCGAAGTTGAGCGAGTACTGAAAGCCGCTGCAGCCGCCCCCCGTGACGCCGACGCGGAGCATGGTGTCCGGGGAAAAGTTGCCCGACTCCATTGCCCGCTTGAACTCGGCGGCGGCCTTTTCGGTAAGCATGACTGCCATGGGAATCTCCTGGAAGGATGGTCAATTTTCGCAGGTGGTGATGTCTTTATTATATGCTACCCAGCGGCAAGACAAGGGGAAAGTCGTGGTTTTCGGCCGGACGTGGTGTAGGCTTCCAGCCTGCCAAATGCCCGTTAGAATTCCTGCGGCAGGCTGGAAGCCTGCTCCACGCAACTTGCAGTCCCCGCGAGGGCTAGCATAGACTCAACCGCGCCGGCAACGCCCATCCCACCGCTCAGTCAACGAAAGCGAAGCAAGACCATGAGTGGCGAAGACCGCATGCTCTCCGTCTCGCGGCAGGAGATCGAACGCCATCAGCTCGATCGCCTCAAACAAACGCTCGAACGGGCCAAGCGGGCGTCGTTCTTCGCCGAGCGCCTGGCCAAGTGCAAGGTCACCTCGCTGGCCGATCTGGCCAAGCTGCCGCCGACCACGAAGGAAGACTTGCGGGCCGCCTCGCCCTGGGGGGCGGTCGCCGTGCCGCCCAGCGAGTTGTTCCAATATCACGAATCGTTCGGCACCACCGGCGCCGTGGTCAGCAGTTGGCTCACGGAGAACGATTTCGAGCAGTACGCCCATCAGGTCAACCAGTGTGCGCTGGACTTCCGCGACGACGATATGCTGGTCAACAAGTTCCCGTATTCGATCAGCGT
>JBGQHD010000250.1:0-7024 GCA_041497795.1 Planctomycetia bacterium | reverse complement strand
CTCGTATTCGCGTCTCGGAGAGACGCGACCACGTGAGATTCTTCGCTGCGCTCAGAATGACAACCCCACCGGGCACGTTTGGAAACGTGCCCCACGTCCCTAGGCGACCGTACCGGTCGCCCCGAGCCGGGCGAGAATCGCCTCCGACACTCCCTGCGCCTGGGCGGCGATCATCGTGCGACCCGTCTGCGGGTCGGCGGATGCCGGGTCGCCGAAATAGCCGTCCGGCGTCTTCCGCCGGGCGTGCTCGCCGCCGCGGCGCCATTCCATCAGGTCGGGGAAGCCCAGCTTCGTCGAGGGGAGCACGGTGGCGATCTCCGGGCGGACCAGGCTCTCCGATAGTCCCCACATCATCGACGTCTCTCCCTCGCCGGCGTGGATATCGAGGAACTCGCCTTGTGGGTATTGGAGCGGATACGTGAGCACGTGGGGCGCACTGGCGTCGAGCCTCAAGATGCCGCACATCATCACGTCGATCAGGAACGACGCCTGGATGCCGCAGGCTTCCCGTGCCCGCTGCACTCCCTTGGCGACGGTGTGATTGTGCGCGGAGTCGTTGTGGCCCGACAGGCAGAAGACGTGCTTCACGCCGTGCCGGTGGAGACTCGAAAGGACATCGACGATCAGCTCGAGGACCACCTCAGCCCGCACGGCGATCGAGCCGACGAAATCGGCGGTAACGCTGTTCACGCCCCAATAAAACGGCGGCACGATCACCGCCGGCCGCCCCTGCGCGGCCAGCCGTTGGCGGACCTGCCGCAGCGTCGCACTAGGCAAGTACACGTCGGTAGCCAGCGGCAAATGCGGGCCGTGCTCCTCGATCACGCCCAAGGCCCACAGGGCCACGGCTTGCTGGCGGATCGCTTCCTCCAGCTCGACGTAGGTCATGTGGGCGATCGTGTCGTCGAAGATGGAAACGCGATCAGAGGCCGGCGAGGTGGCGGACATGTCAAAGCTCATATGGTTTGGATGCCGAAGCCAGCCCCAATGAAGCGGCTAGCACGCCAGGGGAACACGATACTATAACGGGCTTGCGGCCCCTAGGGCTTGATGCCGCCGCGAACCGCAACACGTGATGTGACAGCTCTCGCCGAAGCCAAGGCGCCCACCATGTCGCTGACCGAATTCTTCGACGCCGTTCGGGCACGTTTGTCGCTCCCGCTGGAGTTCTATGGCAACTCGCCGGGACGGTGGGCCATTGCCGTCGGCGTGTTTCTGCTGCTGCTGATCGTGCTGCGGATCAGCAAAGGCGTGGGGGCGCGGCGGATCGAGAAGCTGGCCGCCCGCACGGCGACGAAGTGGGACGACGCGCTGGTGGACGCCTTGGGGGCCACCAAGCTGTGGTTCCTGGTGGTGATGTCGGCTTATCTGGCGGCGCGGCTGGTCCTGGATTTGCCGCAAGGTCCGTCCGAGTTCGCCGACAAGATCGCCATCGTCACGCTGCTCCTTCAGGCGGCCGTGTGGGGCAACGTGCTCTTGACCTCGGGCCTCGCCCGCTACGTCGAGCAGCGCCGCGAGACCGACGCCGAGCTGGTGACCACGGTTTCGGCCATGTCGATCCTGGCCAAGGGCAGCTTGTGGTCCATCGTGGTGCTGCTGGCCCTGGCCAACCTGGGGGTCGATATCACCGCGCTAGTCGCCGGCTTGGGCATCGGCGGTGTGGCCGTCGCCCTCGCCGCCCAGAACATCCTGGGCGACCTGTTCGCCTCGCTTTCCATTGTGCTCGACAAGCCGTTTGCGCTGGGCGACTTCATCATCGTCGGCGAGGAGATGGGCACGGTGGAGAAGATCGGTCTGAAGACGACCCGGCTGCGGAGCCTCTCCGGCGAGCAGTTGATCTTCTCCAACGGCGATCTGCTGAAGAGCCGCATTCGCAACTTCAAGCGGATGTACCAGCGGCGGGTCGTGTTCAGTCTGGGCGTCACCTACGACACGCCGCGGGAGAAGCTGGAGGAGATTCCCAAGATGATCCGGGAGATTATCGAGAGCTTGCAGTCTACGCGGTTCGACCGTTCGCACTTCAAAGAGTACGGCGACTCGGCGCTCGTGTTCGAGACGGTCTATTTCGTGCTTTCCTCCGACTACAACCTGTACATGGACATCCAGCAGGCGATCAACCTGGCGATCTACGATCGATTCCAGCAGCGCCAGATCGAGTTCGCTTTTCCGACGCGCACGGTTTGGGTCCATCAGAAAGAGCCGGCCTGACCGCGCCTGAGCCGCCGACGCGCAAATCGTTCCGTGCTTGACCCTTCCGTTCAAACAAGGTAGGTTTTCAAGGGCAAAGAGTTTCGTTGACACTTCTTTCGCTGGGCCTTCGCCGTCGCCAGATTCGGGGGAATCGCACATGAGCAGCTATCAAGAGAATCCGTATCAGGTCTTTAATGCCTACGGCACGGCGCAGTTCGCCGAAGTGGATGTCCGCGCGGCGTTTATTCGCCGTACCTATATCCACCTGGCCGGGGCGGTGGCGGTCTTCGTGGGGCTGTGTTATCTGTGGCTGCAACTACCGATAGGCCAGCAGATCTTCGGCGCGCTCAGCCAAACGCCGATGATGTGGCTCGTGGTGTTGGGGGCGTTTGTGCTAGTCAGCTTTGTGGCCGATAAATGGGCGCGCAGCGCCACCAGCCCCGGCATGCAATACGCCGGGCTGGGGCTGTATGTGCTGGCTGAATCGGTGATTTTCATCCCGCTGCTCTACGTGGCCACAGCGAGCGTCGAGAACGGGCTTGAACGAATCGTCATGCCGGCCGGCGTGATGACCGTTGCCGTGTTCGCCGCCATGACGGCCATCGTCTTCATCACGGCCCGCGATTTCTCGTTCCTGCGGACGACCCTGATGATCGGCGGGCTGGTGGCGCTGGGCCTGATCGTGGTGAGCATGTTTGCCGGCTTCAGTCTGGGCTACTTGTTCATCGGGGCCATGATCCTGCTGGCCTGCGGCTATATCCTCTACGACACCTCGAACGTGCTGCACCATTACCGCACCGATCAGCACGTGTCGGCAGCCCTGGCCTTGTTCGCCTCGGTGGCGCTGCTCTTCTGGTACATGATCCAGTTGTTCATGCGGGCCAGAGACTAACTTCGCGCGATGGCGGCGCAGGGCTCGTCCTCGTCCTCGTCGTCGTCCTCGACCGTGATGCTTTCGAGGACGACGACGAGGACGATTACGAGGACGACCTTGCCCTCTATGCCCACCGCCACCTACGACCCGCTCTACCTGCACGGCATCGAGCACTTCAACGCCTGCGACTTTTACGAAAGTCACGAGGTGTGGGAAGAGCTCTGGACCGAATACCAGGGGCCGGACCGCAAGTTCTTCCAGGGGCTTATCCAGGCCGCGGTGGCCTTGCACCACTTCGGCAACGGCAACATCCGCGGGGCGAAGAAGCTGTACCACAGCTCTCGCTCCTATCTCGAGCCGTACCGTCCGCATCATTTGGGGCTGGACTTGGAGAAGTTCTTCGCCGAGCTCGAGGCTTGCTTCGCGCCCGTGCTGGCCAGCCAGGAAGAGTTTCCTAAAATTGAGGTCGATCCCGAGCTGATTCCCGAAATCCATCTCGACCCGCCGCCCGAGTAGTCTGGCCGCCGCCGCAGGCGACCGGTCATGGTAGTAGGCACACTCCGTGTGCCGTCCGGCGACGGCACGCGGAGCGTGCCTACTACTTGAGCGACGGGCAAGGGTACCTGCCGTGTCCGGCGACGATGCAACGCAATTCGACGCCGCCAGCTTCTCCGGCCGGGTGAGGCTCTTCCCGCTGCCCAACCTGGTGATGTTCCCGCACGCCGTGCAGGCGCTGCACATCTTCGAGCAGCGCTACCGGGAGCTGCTGACCGACGCCCTGGCCGACGATCAATTGCTGGCCATGGCGCTGCTCGCGCCCGGCTGGGAGGCCAACTATGAAGGCCGGCCGGCGATCCACCCCATCGCTTGCCTGGGCCGCATCATCTGGCGCCAGCCGCTGGAGCGCGGGCGTTCGAACATCCTGCTGGCCGGCCTGCGGCGCGTGCGCGTGCGGAGCGAGCTGGATACCGCCCGGACGTACCGCGAAGCGGAAGTGGAACTCTGTGAGGACTACTATCCGCCGCTAACCGCGGAAAACCGCCCGACGGCGGCCGCCCGCTTGGTGAAGCTGCTGCACCGCCGCGCACCTGGCTTCTTCCAGCAGTTGCCCGCCGACCTGGCCAGCGCCCTGCCGGAGATGCCGCTGGGCACGGTCTGCGACCTGGTGGCCCATCGGCTGAATCTTGAGCCGGCCTGCAAACAGCGGCTGCTGGAAGAGCTGGACGTCGATCGTCGCGCGGCGCTGCTGCTGGGGCAGCTCGGGCCGGCCGCCGACCCGCTGCTGGCCGCGACCGGGAGCCACGACTTCCCGCCGGAGTTCAGCGCCAATTGAACGCAGCCATCTCGCTTCCGCGAGATGAACTTATCGCGCCGAGCGGTCAATCGTCACGCGAACATGGAGGGTCCGTTGGATTTCTTGCGCTTTGTCGAGCGTTTTTCCCGGCCAGTGGCTTTGGGTGCTTTCTTGAATGTGACGTTGGTGTGCCGCACCGGCGGCATGTCCACGCGCTTGCCCGCTAGCAATTGCTCCACGGTTAGCACTTGCATCCGAGGGTGGTTCTTCTGAGTCCATGGCGACAGATAGAATCCTGCGGCTGCTGCCTCGCCGCGCATCGGCTGAGTCGCGTCCTCCAGCGTGATGAGCAGACCCAAGGCCGCCTCTTCGCGTTCGACGACACCGCGCAGATCGCGGACATCCTTGACCGAGACCTTGCCGGATTTCACGGAGAAGATCACTTGCTTGGTCTTGCCATTATCGTCGTGAAAGAACAGGCGTCCGTCAATTCCCCTGTCGGCCCCCTTCTTGACTTCGGTTTTGCGCGCACCGACCAGGCCCAACGCCCAACACTGGAACTGAAACCGGTCCTGGGCTGCCAGGGCCCTTGCGCCGGTTAAATCCGTCGGCTCGCCCTCCACGCAATAACTGCTTTCGACCTGCTCACCGAAGCCGTCCTTCAGCCGGTGCCGGATGAGATTGATGGCCAAATGCGTGATGTCGATTCCGATCCATCGGCGCTTCAAACGCTGCGCGACGGCGATAGCCGTTCCGCATCCACAGAAGGGATCGAGCAGGATGTCGCCTTCACGACTGCTGGCGCGGATGATGCGTTCCAGCAGTGCTTCAGGTTTCTGGGTGGGATAACCGAGGCGTTCGGCGGCATGAGAGGAAATCGGAGGGATGTCAGACCAAACGTCGGGAAGCGCTTGCCCTGTCAAATCGTCCGCATACCACTTCAGCCTGGGAGTGCCGCCGCGCTTCTCCGGCCAAAAGATCAACCCGGCTGCATCCAGGGCATCCAGCTTCTGCTGGACCGTGCCCTCGACGACGCCGATCGTTTCCAGCACCGCTCCAGGAAGTGCCCAGTGCCGACCCACAGAGGTCGGATTGATACCCCGCCACGCTTTGCCGCTCTCCCCGCGTCGCACACCCGCTCCGGTCAGGCTAATGGGCTGGAAACGCCTGCCAGATGCCTCATCGACGTGCCGAAAGTGCTCCGCGAGATACTCAGGATCGTGCGGACCCTTGGGATTCGTCCATACGGGCTCGTCGCCTTTGGAGTAAAACAGAATCACGTCGTGGAGTGGGCCAAATCTTCGCGACGATCCGTGGGCGTGAGTTCGCTTCCAAACGATCTCGTTGCAGAATCGACGGCCGCCGAACACGGCATCCATGAGCGTCTTCAGGTAATGGCTTGCGGCGGGGTCGCAGTGCAAATAAATGCTGCCCGTCGGTCTCAACACGCGGTGCAACTCCACGAGGCGCGGCGCGATCATCGCCAAATACGCCAGCAGGTCATTCTCGCCGAGCATCGTGCGAAATGCCTGCATGGCCTTCGATACGCGATCGGGCCCCTGCTCGACGATCTGGTGGTACTCCCGCGCCGAGGCTTGGTCCCAACGCCAGGTATCCTCGAACGCCTTGATCTGAGCGGCTGACCGCGTGCCGTCCTGCTCGGCGAAGAGGACGTTGTAGTCTTGGTCGCTGTTGAACGGCGGATCGAGATAAATCAGATCGACCGATTCGTCTTCGACATAGCGACGCAAGATGTCGAGATTGTCGCCGTAGTAGAGGATGTTGTCAGCCATGTCGCGCCTTCCCGCTAGACCCGCCAGCAGGATACGAATGTATACATTGATGTCAAGCAGGCAATTCGGTGACTGCCGAAGTTCCTCGGGAAACGCTACTCCTCGCCCGGCACGGTGACCGAGCGGCCGTTTTCCTTGGGACCGAGCGCGAGAATGAACGGCACGCTGCGCTGGGCCCAGTCTTCCGGCGTGGGATAGGCCTTCGCGCCGGAGCCGAAGCAGCTTTGCAGCATGTCGGTGTTGATCACGCCCGGGTTGAGCGGCACGGCGGCCATGCCCCGCGGCAGCTCCTGGGCGAGCGCTTGCGTGAGCCCCTCGACCGCGAACTTCGTGGCACAGTAGGGAGCGACCTCCGGCGAAGTGACCCGGCCCCAGGTGGAACTGAAGTTCACGATCACGCCCCGCTTGCGCTGGACCATCGCCGGGACGAAGTGGCGAATGACGTTGGCGATGCCCTTGATATTGACGTCGATGACCTGCGAGAACTCGTCGGCCGGCACCTCCCACAGCGGCGCGTTGCGGTTGATCACGGCCGCGTTATTCACCAGCAAGTCCGGCGGGCCGAACTGCTCGAGCAGCGCCTTGGCCCAGGCGGCGACGGCGGCGTCATCGGCCACATCGACGACGTCGAAGCGATGCGGCGCCGGCCAGCGCTTGGCCAGTCGGTCCGCCGCTTCCGCGGACCGGGTGCATCCGGCCACGGTATGCCCGGCGGCAATGAAGCCGGCGGTCATCGCCAGGCCCAAGCCGCGGCTGGCGCCGGTGAGCACGATATGCAGGGATTCTTTGGCCATGAGGTCTCGCACTTATGCTGTTAACATCGAACCGTTCGATGTTGGGCGTTGGACGTTCGATGTTGGACGTTCGTTTCCG
>JBGQHD010000249.1:0-7026 GCA_041497795.1 Planctomycetia bacterium | reverse complement strand
CGCTTCGAGGGCTCGATCTTCACAACTCACTTCGTTGCTGGCTTGCGCCGCTTTCCGCTAGAACCGCCAGGTCACGCCAGCCTGGATGCCGTGCAGGAAGAGGTGACCGTTGCTGTCGATCGACTGGATGCCACCGAGGTCGGACATGAACTGCGGAATCTGGTGGGTCGTGAGGGCCACGCCCGAAGCCGCCACCAGCCGGTAGCCGGCGTAGGCCGTCAAGTTGCAGCCGATCTGGTAGTTGGCCCCCACGTCGAGCTGGGCGAGCGTGGCGAAGCCGTCCTTGTCGGATTGGATGTCGAACGGCCGGCCGGCCAGGTCCACCGCCACGACGCCGTTGCCATTCTGCAAGTGTTGCTCTTGCTCCATGTGGTTCCAGAAGATGCCCATCCGCGGCTCGGCGAACACGCCCAGGTTGCAACCCAGCCGGTACTCGGCCCGGCAACCCAATTGGAAGCCGATCAGGTTGTTCTCGACCTTGACGTCGTAGTAGGCGTCGTTGGCCGGATCGATGCCCAGGGCGGGGTTCTGGTCGGCGGAAGCGTAATCAAACGACTCGTTGAAGCGGAAGAAGCGGAAGCCCGACAGCCAGCTCAATTGCAGGGGGCTGCAGCCACCGCAGACGCAATAGTCGCCCCACAGGTTGGCTTCGAAGTTGTGGAACTCGCTCCGCATGCTGATCTGCTGGTACTGGGAGTCGTCGAACCAGTCGTTCGCGCCGCCCAGCAGGCCGAAGTCCAGGCGGTTGAAATCGAGCGACGAGTCCACGGGACCGTTCACGCTGGCAAAGCCGTGATCGGGATCCACGGTCCAGTACACTGCCTCGAACCGGTGATTGCAGCCGATGTAACGGCCGACGCGCAGTTCGAAGCCCGACTGCCAGCCGTCCGGGCAAACCTGCTGCGAGCCCAGGTATTCCCGATCGATGTTGAGCGGGTCGAAGGCGACTTCTTTGACGTTCGGGCAATTGCGCGACATGTAGAGCCAGGCGCCCGTCGCGTACCACGAGGGACGGCAGCAGCAGCCCTCGCAACCGCAACCCGAGCAGCCGTCGCAGCCGTTGCAGGAGTCGCAGCCGCCTTGAGGCGCGCCGTAGAGGGCGCCATGGGCCAAAGGCGCCGCCGGCTCCGATTGTTCCATGGGCAGCGGCTTGGGCGCCGGCTCCATGTAGCGGGCCATGGACCGCGACGACTGGCTGTAGGACGGATACCCAAGTTGCGAGGGAGTCGTGAACTGCTGAGCCAAGACGTTTCCGGCGCCGGCGGCCAAGACGGCCGCGAACGCAAACGGGAGGATGCGCATACGCGACGCTCCTTAGTGATAGGGGAGGAGGGATTTCACCTCGGGATTACGCCGGGTCTTTCCGCATGATCCAGCGTGGCCGGCAACCGTTCTGGGAGGGATCGGTGCCGCCAGTTTTCAAATCGTCCGCGGGGCGGCGGGGCGTGGCCCGAATTGACTCAAGTCCGTGGGTTTTTTGCGGGGGACGGTGCCGCATTCGGCGCCCGCGGCAATCGCCGCAAGGCATGGTCCGTGGCTTTCGCTGCGATCCTCCAAGACACCGTGCGCCCTCGCGGCGACGTGCGCGGCACATCTCGCCGAGGCGGCGCGCGAGCGCCGGAAAACTCCCTCGCCGGCGGCATGGGCGAAGGTTGACTCGCGGTCGCTACCAACGCCAGAGTTCACCGCGGCGCTCGGGTTTGCCGCGTCAGCGAAAGTCGCGCGACGCCGATCGCAGCGCGCCCAAACGCGCGGAGAGGTCCTCGATCCGGCTGACGATCACGTGGATCACCGACCCCTTGCACTCCAGCCGGCCCGTGGCCAACCAGGCCGGAGACCGCCGGGCGACGGCGTAGAACTGCTCCCAGGTGCGCTGATGAACGATCAGGTTGGCCGTGCCGGTTTCGTCTTCCAGGGTGACGAAGGTAATCCCCTTGGCCGTGCTGGGCCGTTGCCGCAGCAGCACCAAGCCGGCGACTTTCACTAACCGGTCACGTGGGCTGCCACGTGGACGAGTCTCTCCGAGACTCGCATTCGCGTCTCGGAGAGACGCAGCCACGTGACGGTCGGCGCAATCGTGCGCCAGGGCGGCGAGTTGGCTGGCGGGCGTGACGCCCAGGCGATCCAGCTCGGCGCGGCAGAAGGCCAGCGGGTGCCCTCGCAGCGACAGCCCCAGCGCCGCGTAATCGGCGGTCACCGCGTCCTGCGGCGACATGGGCGGTAAAGCGCGGAATGCCGAATGTGCATCTTCGTGCTCCGCATCCTCGCTTTCGCGATCGAACAAGGGCAGCGGCCTGTGCCGTTCGTCCTGACCCAAGGCCTCCCACAACGCCTGACGGCGATCGTTGCCCAGCGAGCCGAACGCATCGGCCTGGGCCAGCCGCACCAGCACCGCACGGCTCAGGCGAGTGCGGCGAGCGAAATCCTCCAGCGAGCGGAACGGGCTGTGCCGCCGTGCCGCCTCGATGGCCTCGGCCGCCGCCCGCGGAAGGCCGGAGATCTGCCGGAAGCCAAGGCGGAGGGAGTGCGGAATGCGGAATTCGGAATGCGGAATGATGTATCCGCTGGTGGTATTCAATTCCGAATTCCGAATTCCGCATTCCGAATTCTCCCCCACCTCCAGCGTGCAATCCCATCGGCTATGGTTCACGTCCACGCCGCGGACTTCCACGCCGTGCTGCCGGGCGTCGCGCACCAGTTGGGCCGGGGCGTAGAAGCCCATCGGTTGGCTGTTCAGGATGGCCGCCGTGAAGGCGGCCTGGTGGTGGCACTTGAGCCAGGCCGAGACGTACACCAGCTTGGCGAAGCTAGCCGCGTGCGATTCGGGAAAACCGTACTCGCCGAAGCCGCGGATTTGCCGGAACACCGACTCAGCAAACTGCTGGGAAAGGCCGCGGGCCAGCATCCCCTCGATCAGCTTCCTCTGGAATTGGTCGATGATCCCCGGCCGCCGCCAGGCCCCCATCGCCCGGCGAAGCTGGTCGGCCTCGCCCGGCGTGAACCCGGCGGCCACCACGGCCAGCCGCATGGCCTGCTCCTGGAAGATCGGCACGCCGAGCGTCTTGTGCAGCACCTCGCGGATGGCCTCGTTGGGATACGTGACCGGCTCCAACTTCTCGCGGCGGCGCAGATACGGGTGCACCATCTGCCCCTGGATTGGCCCGGGCCGGACGATCGCCACCTCGATCACCAGGTCGTAATAGCAGCGCGGCCTCAGCCGCGGCAGCATGCTCATCTGCGCCCGGCTTTCGATCTGAAACACGCCGATCGTGTCGGCCCGGCAGATCATGTCGTAGACGCGGGGGTCTTCGGGCGGGACGCTGGCCAGGGTGAGCTGGGGGAATTCGGAATTCGGAATTCGGAATGCGGAATTCTTGGTGGAACTCTTCCCCTCAATTCCGCATTCCGCATTCCGCAATCCGCACTGCGTCTCCTCCACCAGCTCGAAGCACTTCCGTATCGCCGTCAGCATGCCCAGCGCCAGGCAATCGACCTTGAGGATGCCCAGCTCGTCCAGGTCGTCCTTGTCCCACTGCACGACCGTGCGCGCACTAAAAAAGGTGCCAGGAACCTTTTCCTGGCCCTCGTCCGCCCTCTCCAGATTGCCTTGGGAAAAGGTTCCTGGCACCTTTTTCAGCCCCATGGCGGCGTTTTCAATGGGTACCAGCTCGCACAGCGGGCCTTCGGTGATCACCATGCCGCCGACGTGCTGCGAGAGATGCCGGGGAAAGCCGATCAGCTCGTTCACCAGGTAAATCAGTCGGCGGCCGAGGTCCGAGTCGGGGTCCAGCCCCACCTGGCGGCAGTGCTCGGCCAGGCGCGGCTCGTGCTCGTAGCCTTCCACCTGCTTGGCCAGGGCGTCCACCCGGTCGAGCGACAGCCCCAGGGCCTTGCCCACGTCGCGGACGGCCGAGCGCGAGCGGTAGCGAATCACCTCGGCGGCGATGCCGGCCCGCTCGCGGCCGTACTTGTCGTAGAGGTATTGCAGCACCTCCTCGCGGCGTTCGTGCTCGAAATCGACGTCGATGTCCGGGGCCTCGTCCCGCTCGCGGCTGACGAACCGCTCGAAGAGCACGTCGGCTTGGTCGGGATCGACCGCCGTCACGCCCAGGCAATAACACACGGCCGAGTTGGCCGCCGAGCCGCGTCCCTGGCAGAGAATGCCCCGCGACCGGGCGAAGCGGACCAGGTCCCACACGGTGAGAAAGAACGCCTCGTACCGCAGCTCCTCGATCAGCCGCAGCTCGTGCTCGATCAGCCCACGCACCTTGTCGGGCACGCCGCCGGGATAACGCTCGGCGGCCCCCTGCCAGGTGAGCCGCGTGAGATGCTCCATCGGCGTGAGGCCGGGCGGCGCCAGCTCGTGCGGGTATTCATACCGCAGCTCGGCTAGCGAGAAGCGGCAACGGTCGGCGATCTCCAGCGTCCGCCGCAGCGCGTCGGGAGCGGCGGCAAACGCGGCCGCGATCTCCTCCCATGTCCGCAGATGCCGCTCGGCGTTGGGCAGCAGATGAGGACCAGCCTGGTCCACCGTCGTGCCGTGCCGGACGGCCGTCAGCACGTCGAACAGCGGCATCCGCGCCGGCGTGTGATACCGCACGTCGCCGGCCGCTACGAGCGGAATGCGCGTATGGCGCGATAGGGCGATCAACTCCTCCAGCCGCCGACCGTCGTCCGGCCCGCGGTGCAGCTCGGCCAGCAGGTAGCAGCGGTCCGGGAAGAGATCGCGGTACTGGTGGAAAGTAGCCGTCTCGCTCCGCGAGACGAATTGCATCTCGCGGAGCGAGATGCCTACACTCCCTATGCCTACACTCCCTCTCCCCTCTGGGGAGAGGGCTGGGGTGAGGGGCAATCTGTGACAAGAACGCCCATCACCCAGCCTCTCCCCAGAAGGGAGAGGAGTGTTGCAACTACCTCCCGCCACCACGCCGGCCATCAGCCCTTCGGCATGCCCGGCCACGTCATCCAGCGTCAGTTCGCACTCTCCCTTGGCGGCCCGGCGGCGGCCCACGGTGATCAGCCGCGCTAGGCGGCCGTAGCCGGCACGGTCCATCGCCCAGAGCACCACGGGCGGGGCGTCGGCCGGGGTGATTTCCGCGCCGATCACGAGCTTCAGCCCCACGTCCTTGGCCGCCGCGTAGGCCCGCACCACGCCGGCCAGCGAATTGCGATCGGTCACCGCCAGCGCGGCGTAGCCCAGCTCGGCCGCGCGGACCACCAGCTCGTCGGGGTGCGAGGCCCCTTCCAAGAAGGAAAAATTCGTCCGGCAATGCAGCTCGGCGTATCGCATTCCGTCGTGAATCCTGAAGGGATTCAACTCCGAAGCCCAGGGTTGCCGCGCAAGCGGCTACCCTGGGTTGAAAGCCAAACCCGCCCGCAACCCTGAAAGGGTTGCACAACGATGCGCGGCACGATGATGCGCGGCATGGTCCCGTGCAACCCTTTCAGGGTTGATGCCGCGCATTGGCCACGCGGCCCAGGGTAGCCGCTGGCGCGGCAACCCTGGGCTATGGAGTTCAACGCTTTCAGCGTAGGTGCTTGCGATCCGGGTCATCGCAGCTGCGAAGTTCGAACTGGAGTCCTCACCGACTCAAAACCAACGCCCTCTGCGGAGCCGCGCTTGTTTCCGTCCATCCAGCCAAATACATTGCATCCGTCGTCCTCCTCCCGGCGGTGGTGGCTTGGACGAATTGTACATTTGTATACATGTGATATGCAGAATTATTCTGCAATGCAAGGTGCTATGCAGAATTATTCTTGGTAATCAATGGTTAGGCCACTACACGCGCCATGTCAGATTCAAAGCCAATAACCAAAGAAGAGTTCGAGCAGACGACTCGTCGCTTGGTTGGACTTCCCATTTCGAGACCTTGGCGAGGCATTGGCACTGCTTTCTACGCGGAGATTGGGCCGCTTACACAGACTTACAAACGCACTGGGCACACGAAAGCAGATCGTGGTTTAGATTTCAGCTATTGCTGGCGAGTAGAGGGACAGCGTTCTGTGCTGTTCGGCAGTTTTAGTGGCAAGCAGAAGATTCAGCACGGTATTGAGAGTTTGACCGGCCTCACAATTCTCGACATCACCGTCACCGGTCGCCTGCCGGAGCTTTGCGTTCAGTTATCGGACGGCCGATGGATACACTCGTTCGCCACTTCCGAGGGACAGCCGGATTGGACGGTTTTCCTTCCCGACGGAAGCTGGCTGACAGTCACACGTGGCAGGGTTGTCGTAGAGAGGGGCACGTGGAGAGCATGACCATGTGGCCTAACCATGCGCTGCAGCGAACGGCGGCGGGCCGTCGCGGTTGCAATCGGCGCGCCTCGTGGCCGCCGTCGCTGAGCTTGGGTCGTTCGGCGGCAGAAGCACAAGGTATTGAGTCATGATCGAGACAACTCGCCTGAAGCTGATACCGGCCACGGTTGCCCTAGCCCGCGCGGAGATCGGCGACCGTCGTGAGTTCGCCCGGTTGCTGGGGGCGTCTGTGCCCGACAACTGGCCCCCGGAAACTGCCGCTGATGCATTGCCGCTGTTCCTAGGCTGGTTGGAGGCGGCTCCAGATCGCGTCGGTTGGTTCGGCTGGTATGCCCTAGTTGCGGGCGATGAGGGAGCCGCCCCGGTTCTGGTCGGCGGAGGCGGGTTCATGGGGCCGCCGCGCGACGGAGTGGCCCAAATTGGCTACTCCGTACTGCCCCAGTTCCAACGGCAGGGGTACGCAACAGAAATGGTGCGAGAGTTGGTCAAGTGGGCGCTCGGCCAACTGCAGGTGGTCCGGATCGTAGCCGAGACGGAGTGGGCAAACCCCGCCTCGGTGCGTGTTCTGGAAAAGGCCGGGTTCGCTTTCGTCGGCCCGGCCGCCGAGCCAGGGGGCACGCGATTCGAGTTGTCAGGCGGCACAGCAACCGCCGAACCAGGCCGCTGCACCTGACCGGGGCCGCATGTATGCTTTTTGTGTCGCCAAGCTCCCTGGTGCGGCCCCGGCAGGTGAGCTAGGTCGTTCGGCGGCAGAAGCACAAGGTATTGAGT
>JBGQHD010000248.1:0-7026 GCA_041497795.1 Planctomycetia bacterium | reverse complement strand
GCCGCTCAAAGCCTGATCCACTGCCTGGAGGCGGAAGTCCCGCTCGGTTTGCGGCGATTGATCGCTGGGCGGCAGCCCGCACAGGTCGCGGCGGGTGCTGCTGGGCGGGGAGGCCGACAGGCCGCACGCGCGCTCGACCTCCCGCAAGTACGGGCTGGGCAGCAACGGCTCGGCCTTGGCATCCAGCGCCGGGTAGCTCAGCCACAGCCGCCGCGTGGCCCGCGTCAGCACCTCGTAGAAGAGCAGCATCTCCTCCTGGTTCCGCTCGTGCCGTAGCGGCAGCGGCAGGTCCGGGCTGCGCTCCCGTAGCTGGCGATACTCTCCTTCACCGTAGAGTCGGTCGTGACGGTCGGGCGAGGGGAACGCTCGCTCCGACAGCCCGGCGAAGAACAGGTACGGCACGCGCAAGGAGCGCACGCTGGCGGCCGACAGCACGCGGACGCGGCCCACGTCGTCGTGATGCCGAGGGAGCCGCTGCCAGCGCAAGAGGTCGATGACGAGCGCCAGGAACTCGGCCGCCGTCAGCTCCGGCGGCGTCTCGGCGATCTTCTCGAACAATAGCGCGCCCTCGCGCAAGCCGCGGAGCAAGCAGGCCCAGGTGTGCTGGTCACGTCGACTGACGGCCTCGTCACCCGCAGCGACCACCCGCAGCATGCCGATCTCGTCGGCAAGTTGTGTGAGCGCGACGGCCCAGGCCGCTTGGCTGGCCCGCGACGGCAGTTTGGCGAGCGCCTCGTGGAGCCGCACCAAGAGCGGCAGGGCCACGCTGGCATCGGCCAATTCCCCCCGAAGCCGGCGCGAAGTGTGCGACTCCTGGTCGCCACGGACTTGCGTCGGATGCGACAGTCGCTCGATACGGCGGTGCAGCGCATCGAGCAGCGCCTGGGCGCCGGACGGAATCTGCAGGCTCCGCACCGCCCGCTCGGCGGCCAGCGCGGCGGCGCCTTCCCGCCACTGGGGCCAGTCGGGCCGCACGTAGCTGTTGCCGAGCACGGCCAGCAGGTGGCGAAACGGCCAATCCTCCACGGCCAGCCGCAGCACGGCCACCACGGCGGCGGCCAGCGGCGTCTCGTCGAGCGTTTCGCTCGTCTCCAGGTCAAACGGAATGCCCAGCTCGCCGAAAACCTCACGCACCAGCGGCGCGACGTCGCTCAGCGAGCGGAACACCACGGCGATCTCGCCCGGCCGAACGGACGGCCGCGGGCCTTCGAGATCACCCTTGCCGTCGCAACCTTCGGTCAAGAGCCTCTTGATGCGGCGGCCGATCTGCTCGATCTCGCCCTGCTCGCGCGAGGCCCCGAGGATTTCGATCCGCTCGACGGGCGGGGCCGGCCGGGCCTGCCGCGGATTCTGGAACAGCTCGGCCTCCAAGTGCTCCAGGGCCGGCCAGTCGCCGTCCGCGGAGCGAGGCATTTCCTCGACGGTCACGCCGTGCGGCGCGCGGCGCTCGAGCGTTTCCAGCGTCTTGGCCGCCTTCGCGAACAGGTCCTCTCGCCGCGGTTGGCTCTCCAGCGGCAGCGAGACGTACATCGCCTCCGCCCGCGTGGCCAGCAGGGCCAAGATTTCGTGCTGCGTCCGCGTGAAGTCCGTGAAGCCGTCGGCGACCACCAGCTTCAGGCGCTCGAACGGCCGCTCACGTGTGCGAGTCTCTCCGAGACTCGTATGCGCGTCTCGGAGAGACGCGGCCACGTGAGGTGGCCTGCCAGACGCGGCCGTGAGCAAATCGCGGGCAGACCAGAATCGCCCCTCGGCGTCGTACAGGTCGTGCTCGCGCAGCCGCTCCTGATAGGCCTCGTAGATCGCCAGCAGCTCGCGGTCCTTGTCGCTCAGGCCGCGCGCGGCGCACGCCCGGCGGAAATCCTCAGGCCAGATTTCCAGCCGCTTTAGCTCCGAAATGAAGGCCGCGACCAGGTCCACCAGCCCGTGCGTATCGGCGATGGGGACGAAGTGCCGCAATCGCCCGGCCTGTCGCTCGCGCTCGATGAGCAGCCGCACTAACTGCCGCTTCATGAGCGTGGAGAGCGGCTGCATCGCCCGGCCGGAGGCGGCCAGCACGTCGCGCGCGAAATCCTCGAAGGTCAACACCCCCGGGCTGAGGCAGCCCGGCAGATCGGGGCCCGGCAGCCGCGACAAGATATCCGCCACGCCGCGGTGAGTGGGGGCCAGCCACAGGGTCGATCGCGGCGGCGCTCCCCGCAATCCGGCCCGGTAGACGGCCAGCAGGCGATGCGTCTTCCCCGACCGGGCCGGGCCAGTCAGGATGGTCAAGGGAGATGGCATGCGAGGTGATCCGTCCGTGACGCGGCAGCTAGTGCAAGACCAGCGACATGTGTGAGTTCCGTCATTGCAACTGTTTCGCAACCTTCAGTAGATCATGCGTCAATTTCTTCAAAAAGGGACATTTCCCAACGGCGATTTTGGGGTCAACGAATGGGAAAATGTTCTTCGCATACACGGTCTTCTTATACCTGCCGCCGAGCAACCTCCTGAGGAGCCTTGCGGGGGGTTCGTCGAAATTCACTTCCTCGGGACGACGCTTCGCGATCCTAGCCCTGATCTCCCTGGGCCATTTATCGGGGTATGCCAACAACCAAGCCTCGACCTCATGCACGGCAAAGTGCTGACGGAAGTGACATCGTACCGACTCGGGAATCAGTTGATGGATCTGATTACGCGCCTTGAAGACCTTCTCCTGGATCGTTGCACAATCGGACAAGTCAATGCGATTTGGCGGCAAGCCGTACAAGTCCACCAGGCCTATAATGAAGTTTGCCCTGCCGTCCACCAAGTATTCCTTGACTTTCGATCCCACGTCGTCGAGATAGCTGCTGACGCCCTGGAACTTTGTGGCCTGAACGCCGACTCTTGAGCCGGTGGGCATTTGCGGATCGAGCCAATTGCGGAAAAAGGCCGGAAGCGTGGACATCCGCGCATCGCCGCGCTCGGTGTCTCCCTCCACGAACAAGTAGATTCGCCGTTGCTTCGATGGCTTGCGGGGCAAGTCGTCCTCCTGCGTATTACTCACTCGTCGCCGGCAAAGGCCCCAGGGAGATCCGACGGTAAGTCTTTGAATCGCTCGCTTCCGTTACTCACTGGCTCGACTGGGGGCATCGACAGCGACTCCAGGTCGCCCCGCGTAAACATATGTCCCAGTCGATATCGCGCCAGCCACCGATTGAGCATCTCGGTGTCCAAATCCAGGAGATGTGTTCGCCCCTCTTCCCAATGGAACAGGGTTACGCGCGGAGAGGCGCTCGTAAACGCGTCCAGGAATTCTGGCGAGTGGCTCGTCAAGATCACCTGCGTCTTCTCGGCGGCCGAGATCGCGAACTCCGCGATAATCGGCAGCATGCTTGGGTGCAACCCGGTTTCTGGTTCGTCGATGGCGACGAGGGCAGCGGGCTCAGGGTGCCCGAGCACCGTCAACAGAAACAGAAACCGCATCGTTCCATCCGATAGATCAGACGCCGGGTGCGGTTGACCGCTCGATTTCCACTGTATCGCCAGTTGAATTTGCTGCGCCGCGGCAGGCTGAAACTCAATGCGTTCGTATTCGGTTCCGAACGCTGCCCTCATTCCCTCGTCAATGGACTGGCGAAAGGGCCTACTTTCTGTATACAAGGTGTGCAAGACCGTTACCAAGTTCGCGCCATCCGGTAACAGTCGTTTGGTGTATTGCGTTGTGGACGGCTGGCGCATCGCGGAGGTGCGCTCGACATGAACGTCGTGGTGAATGCTCCAGCCTTCCAAAATGCGTCTCACAAGCGTGGGGATGCGATTCCTCAGATCGGCGATTTGAGACAATAGCGACTCGCCTGCGGAGTATCCCTCGGGGCTATCCGCATCTTCGGCATCGAGTTTAACTAGCTTGCGAGCTCGTTGGTCGTGGATCATCGCTCCGCGGGAATTACGCGTGAAGATCCAATACGGGGCTTCTTCTCGTCCTTGCTCATACTTGTGCCAATTGCCCAACGTGTCTTTGACAATCTCGTACGCGCTACCCTTGCGCACCTGGGCTAGTTCCAATTCATACGTGAGCGCGTCTGCCTCCTTCTTGGGCGATCGCACGGGATCGATGCGAAGCCTCCATCCACACGAACCGGGCTGATGATCCCACAACAGCGGAACTATCCCGCCGACTTCCGCAAGAGTGGCTTCCAACTTGCCCCTCGCTGCAAGGGAGATAAGTTCCAAACACCGAAGAAGATTGGACTTGCCGCTACCGTTGGGCCCGACCATGAGGTTGAGCCGTCCCGGCCGCCATCTTGCGTCGCGGAGCGATCGGAATGCCTTAACGGTTAATTCTTGGATGGCCATTTTCTTCCTGATGACACCACGGACCACGAACCCCACGACGCTCGCATCGGCAGGGACACGGGGGCCAATGCCGGTGTACACTAGCGCATTGTCAGCCGACTGCACGGCGTGTCAAGCGCGACCCGTGTGTGCGTCGGTCGGCGCCGAAGATGGCGTTCAAACAGAACGATCGAGTCGCCCGTGCGCCTTGATGCTTGGAAGACACACAGGATAGCATGGCGCAATGAATATCATCCACGCGGAGAGAGAGGTCGCGGGATTCGACCCGGTAGCGATCGTCCAACGAAGCGACACTGCTAGCGAAGCCATATGGCCTAGTGGGTTTCGCGTCTCCGTCGTCATCCCGGTCTTCAACGAAGCCGCCACGATCGAGACCCTGCTGCGGCGCGTGGCGCAAACCGGCCTGGCCAGCGAGATCGTCGTGGTGGACGACGGTAGCACCGACGGCACGCGCGACATCTTGCAGCGACTCGACAGCCGGCCGGGGCTTACCGTGCTCGATCATGCCGAGAATCGCGGCAAGGGTGCTGCCCTGCGCACAGCGTTTTCGCAGGTCACCGGCGACATCGTGGTGATTCAAGACGCCGACCTTGAATACGACCCGGCCGACTACGCGCGATTGCTGTGCCCGCTGATCGAGAACCAGGCCGACGTCGTGTTCGGCACGCGCTTCGGCCAGGGACGCGGGACGATGCCCCGCTGGCGATACGCAGGCAACCGGCTGCTGACTTGGCTCTCCAACCGCTTTACCGCGTTGCGGCTCGCCGACATGGAGACCGGCGCCAAGGTCTTTCGCCGCAGCGTGCTGGAGCGCATCGCTCCGGAGCTGCGCGAGGAGGGGTTCGGCATCGAGCCGGAACTGACCGCCAAGCTGGCCGCGGTTCCTGGCGCGCGAATCGCCCAGGTGCCCGTCACGTATCGACCCCGCCGCTGGACGGAAGGCAAGAAGATCGGCTGGCGCGACGGGCTGCGGGCCGTGTGGTGCATCGTGAAATACGGCCGCGGACGATGAACGGCGCGAGGTGGCCAGTCAAATGACACCCTGAGCACCGCGAAGGGTCTTGGTGCGGCCGCGCGAGATTCTTCGCTGCGCTCATAATGACAGGGATTCGCTCAGGATGACGGCACCGCACTTCCGAATGACAGGTGACGGCTGACCGTCCGCCTACGACTTGCCCGCCTCGTAGTCTTGTCGCAGCTTCTCCACCGCCGCGGTGTTGCGGGTGGTCGTTGTGGAAACTCCGCCGTAGTTTCGCTTCAGGCTGCCTGGTTTCGAGGTCCGTTCCTGCGTGGCGAGGATCACGAACTCGCCGCCGTACTTCTCGATCAGCTTGGCGTGCGTGAGGCATAGCCGCGTCTCGGGCAGGAACTCCAGACGCTCGGGATCAATTTCTTGCTTGCAGATCTCACAGCGGCGCGGGTTGACCGTCATGCGTGCCTCCGGGCTGGTGAGTATATCATGCCCAATCCGAATTGCGAATGGCGTTCGCCGGCTCCTTGCGGCGTCGCTTGAAGGGCACAATACTCCGTGGTGCCGCTTTGCCTCCATTCCCCTTGTGCTTCGTGCGCGAATGATCCGACGTTTCCTCAAGACCTGTGCCGCGTGCGTCGTGGTGGCCTTGCCGTGTTTGCTCGGCTGCTCCAGCGACCCGCCGCCGAAGGACGACCGTCTGCCGCTGGAAGGCCAGAGCGTGCGGGTGCTGGTCGTGGACGACCCGGCGATGGCCGCCGCCGTGCGCGATCTGGGGGCCGCGTGGAAGGAACGCAGCGGGGCGGAGCTCACGGTGGAGGAAGCGACTGCCGAGGAGCTGGCTGCGCGGGCGAAGGAGAGCGGAGCTGCCGGCACCCCGGCGGCAGGACGGATTGAAAATCCGTCCTACGCGAGCAGCCGGGGTGCTGACAAGCTCCGTGGCGACCTCGTGATCTATCCCTCGCCGCTGATCGGCACGCTGGCCCGGCGGCAGTGGCTGTCGCCGTTGGGCGAGAAGGCGCTGGCCGGCGACGACCTTCGCTGGTCCGACGTTTTCGCGGCGCTGCGGACCCGCGAGGCGACCTGGGATTCGCGGACGGTCGCCGTGCCGCTGGGTTCGCGCGTGCTGGTGTGCTTCTATCGGGCCGATCTGCTGAAGAAGTTCGGCAAAGAGCCGCCGCAGACGTGGAGCGAGTACCAGGAGCTGGTGCAGTTCTTCAGCACCCCGGCTGCTGCCCAAAGTAGCCATCTCGCTCCGCGAGATGGAAGCGTCTCGCGGAGCGAGACGCCTGCACTGTGGATGCCCACGGCCGAGCCGCTGGCGGAGGGTTGGGCCGGCGTCACGCTGCTGGCCCGCGCGGCCGCTTACGCCAAGCACCGCGATTACTTCACCGTGCTGTTCAACGCCAAGACGATGGAGCCGCGCATCGCGGGTCCGCCGTTCGTCCGCGCGCTGGAAGAGCTGGTCGCGGCCAACGGCAAGAATCACGAGCTGGCCGCGCGGCTCACGCCGGTCGATGCCGTCCATGAGCTCCTGACGGGGCACTGCGCGCTGGGGCTGGGTTGGCTGCCCGCTCGCGCGGACGCCGCTCCCGTAGCAGGCACACTCCGTGTGCCGTCGGGCGGATCAAAGGTGGACGGCACACGGAGTGTGCCTACTACGGGCGGGCCGTCTACGAGCAAGGTGTCGATTGCTCCGTCCAACGTGGCTTGCCTGCCGTTGCCGGGCGCGCGCGAGG
>JBGQHD010000247.1:0-7027 GCA_041497795.1 Planctomycetia bacterium | reverse complement strand
CGTAGAACGGAATTCATTCCGTTCGTGCTCGTCCTGATTTCAAGTTGCGAACGGAATGAATTCCGTTCTACGGCACACGGAGTGTGCCTACTACGGCTGAGGCGCCATGACTGCATCCGTGCGCGGCGTCATTGCCGCGGCTCAATTCGCCCTGCTCGGCGGCTTGCTGCTGGTGGCAGGCATCGTCGCGCTACGTCGGTTGGCGGGCGGGCCGAGCTTTCCACTCACGGAGATCATGTTGGCCGCGACCGGCGCTGCCTTCGCGGCGGCCTGTCTCGTTGGCCGCCTCGTCGGGCTGCGATGGCTCGGTCGGAGCGCCCCGAGTTGGCTGGATCGGGCCGCAGCATTCGTTCCCTTGGCGTCCTGCGGGCTGCTCATCGCTGGCGTGCTCTTGCCGGGAACTGCGCTCGCGGGCGGTTGTTTGCTGGTCGCCCTGCTGGCCGTGGAAGAAACGTGGTCTCTCTCGCGGCTGCCGTGGCGCCGGGCGCTGGGACGTGACGGGGTCGGGAGTCAATTTCGTGACCAATCCGGCCTGGGCCTGGAAAGCGCCAGCGGGGTCGCGAAATTGACTCCCGACCCCCTCGCGTCGGCCAGCGACGAGACGGTCGATCAGCAATTCACCCGCCGCCGAGCACCAGACGGTGAGGAGGTCATCGAGGGCTTCGTGCGGGTGCGTTTCGCGGCCGGGCAGCGGACCGCGGAGGCGCACATCGCGTTTTGCCCGCCGCTGGAGCATCGGCCGCGGGTGGAATTCGAAGCCGAGTCGGGTCCGGCCGCCCGGATCGAGCTGGGGCAGGTCTTGCCGCTAGGCGCGCGGCTCGACGTGAAGCTGGCGCAGGCGGCCGCGCAAGAGACGGCGATCGTGGTGCGTTTCACCGCCACCGCGGAGAGCAAAGCCGTCGTGGGTTCGGCCACGTCGCGCTGTGCTTAGGCGCTGTTTGGCTGGCGGACAGGAGTGTCCGCCTTACGCTTGCTGCCCCAGCCCAGTTACCCGCGTTGGTTTCGTCGCCGAAGACGTGCGCTCTCCCGTGGTCGTGCTGTACAATACCCACGGCGACTAACCCGCTCCCCGCCCCGGCTGGTGAGAGATACCACGATGGATTCCGAGACTTTCACGCCGATGACGCCTCAACCGACAAGCGCCATGCCTCTGGCCACGGGCCAATCGCAGGAGTTTTACCTCGCTCCGGACGAGATTCCCTGTCTGGACCACCTTGTGACCGAGGACGACACGCCGGTGGATAGCCTCTACTCCGCCTACCAGCAGAAACTGCTCACCGAGCCGCTGAATACGTCCTGGGCCGGGCCGGGTGAAGGACGTCCGTTCTTGACGGCGTCGAACGTGGGGCTGTTTTACGCGGTCGCCAAGCCGCCCATTGTCCCGGACACGATGCTCAGCTTGGACGTGGAGTTGCCGGCCGATCCCTGGCCCAAGCAGAACCGCTCGTACTTCATCTGGGTGATGGGCAAGCCGCCGGATGCGGTGATCGAGATCGTGTCGAACCGTGAGGGGGACGAAGACACCCGTAAACTTCGCCTCTACGCTCAATTGGGAATCGCGTACTATGTGATCTGGGACCCCGAGCGGTACCTGAGCACTGAGGCGCTGCGGCTGTTTTCGCTGAGCGGCAACCACTATGTGCCGCTGGTGGGGAGCGTGATGACGGATATCGGCCTGGGCGTGACGCCTTGGCAAGGCACGTTCGAGAAATGGACCCATACCTGGCTGCGCTGGTGTGACGTGGCGGGAACGATCATTCCCACCGGGGCGGAGCGCGCTGAACGAGAGCGGCAGCGGGCCGACCGGTTGGCGGCCCAATTGCGATCCCTGGGAGTCGAGCCGGAGGCTGGCGCTTGAACGAGCCGTGCAAGGGGTCGCGCCGGAGACCCGAACTCGCCGACCGAGGACGATTCAACCACAGCACATTCGCAGCCTTCACGTGAATGAATGTCGGTAATGGCCATTCGCTGCCCTTCGATGACGCCGACGCGGCCTACGACCTGTTGGCGGCGCATGTCGAGCGCTTCGTCGAGGCCTGGGACGGCAGTGGCGGCCCGCCGGCACTGGTGGATTTCCTGCCGCAAGGCTCGCCTGCGGTGCGCCGGTTGGGCTTGATCGAGCTAATCAAGGTCGATCTGGAGTATCGCCACCAGCGTGGCTGTTTGCGGTCGCTCGACGAGTACTTCGACTCGTTCCCGGAGTTGTGCGCGGCCGGCGAAGTCCCCTTCGACCTGATCTACGAGGATTTCCACATCCGCAAGCAAGGGGGCGAGACGGTCGTCATCCAGCCCTACTTCGAGCGGTTTCCGCAGCACCGCTCGCGGCTGGAACAGCTCCTGGGCGTGGGCGATCCCTACCGCACCACGCGCGCGGTGCCCACCAGCGGCACGGTCGAAGTCGGGCCAGGCCAGCAGCTCGATGACTTCGACCTGATCAAGGAGCTGGGGGCCGGAGCCTTCGCCAAGGTTTTTCTGGCCCGGCAGGTCTCGATGCAGCGATTCGTGGCCCTGAAGGTGTCGGCCGATCAAAGCGACGAGCCGCAGACGCTGGCCCAGCTCGACCATCCGCACATCGTCCGCGTGTACGACCAGCGGATATTGCCGGAGCAGCACATGCGGCTGCTGTACATGCAGTACATTCCCGGCGGCACGCTGCAGGACGTCATCAAGGCCGCGCAGCAGTTGCCAGACCGGCGTTCGGGCAAATTTGTGCTGGAGGTCATCGACGGCGCGCTGGCGAGTCGCGGCGAGCTGTTGCCCAGCGAATCGTTCGCGCGGCGGGCGCTCAACGATCTCTCCTGGGCCCAGGCGATTTGCCGCATCGGTGCCAGCCTGGCGGCGGCGCTCGATTATGCCCATCGCCGAGGCGTGCTGCACCGTGACGTCAAGCCGGCCAACGTGCTGCTGACGTCCGAAGGCAGCCCCAAGCTGGCCGACTTCAACATTAGCTTCAGCTCGCAGGTTGAAGGGGCCAGCCCCCGCGAGTTCTTCGGCGGCAGCCTGACCTACATGTCGCCCGAGCAGCTCGAGGCCTACGACCCCAACCACTCGCGCCAACCGGAGGAGATGGACGGTCGCAGCGACGTCTACTCGCTGGGCGTGGTCCTGTGGGAGATGCTCGCCGGCCGGCGGCCTTTCGAAGATCAGATGCTGCCCGCGGGCATCGAGGCCACGATCCACGATATGACGCTCCGCCGCCGTCGCGGCGTGCCCGCGAACGCGATCCGGCAGTTGCCCGATGATTGCCCTCTCGGGCTGAAGGAAGTCCTCCTCCGCTGCCTGGCGGCGGAGCCTGCCGATCGGTTTGCGGATGCGGGGCAATTGGCCCGGCAACTCGAGCTGTGCCTCTCCGACGCGCACGACCTGCTCTACCCGCCGGCCGAAGATCGCTGGCGACACAAGGCACGACGCTGGCCGCTGGGCGGGGCGTTGCTGGCCGTCACTCCCCGCAGTTGGCCGCGCGCCGCCGCGGCCTGGCCGCTGCTGAGCGTGGTGGTCGCGGGGGTGCTGCCCAACGTGCTCTTGAGCTGGCTGAACATCAAGTACAACGGCGGCGCGATCACCAAGATGGTGGGCTTCGCCACTCCCGCCGAATGGCTCACCAGTTGGCAAGTGTCCGTCGTCAACGGCATCGCCTACCCGCTGGGCGTGCTGTGGATCGGATACTGCTTCTGGCCGATCAAGCGGGGCGCGCGCCAGATTCGAAAGGGCGAACCACTCAGCTCAGAGCAATGGCACATCGTGGGCCGCTGCTGCCTGCAACTGGGCCTCATGGCCTGGACGGTGTCGCTGACGCTCTGGATCACTACGAGTTTGGTGTTCCCCGTTTGGATTCAGCTCGCAAACCCCGACATCAAAGTGACCGGCACCGACTATCTGCACTTTGTGACTTCGCAGGCGTTCTGCGGCCTGATCGCCGCTTCGCTCACGTATTTCTTCATCACGTTCATCGCCGTGCGGGCGTTCTTCCCGCGGCTGATTCCTCCTGACTCGGACGACCCACAGATGGCCGAGGAACTGAACCGCGCCAGCTCGCCAGTGACGTTCAACTTTCTCGTGCTGGCTGCGGTGCCCGTGCTTTCCATGACGGTGGTCTTCTTGCTGTTTCGCATCGACGTCCAAGCCATGAAGGGCCTGACGACCGAACCGGAAGTGCCGCTTGCGTTTTGCATTCTCGGCGCGGTCGGCTTCGTGGGCTCGATCGCCTGCTGGTTCCTGAGGCTGGACATCCTCATGGATCTGGCGGCCTTGCAGCCGGCGGTGTGCGACTCGCAACCCAGTGCGCCGCGCGACGTCGAGGCCGCCTTGATCGGGAGCACGCGCCGCGGCGGGCTCAGCGAGAGCTCCCGACTCTCGCGGTGACAGCCTGCGCCCGTGGGGCATGGGCTAGGCTTCCCGCCTGCCGTTGCGCGGCGGTATCATCATGGAGTCGTAGCAGGCACACTCCGTGTGCCGTCAAAGTAGGCATCTCGCTCCGCGAGATGCTTCGTCTCGCGGAGCGAGACGGCCACATTACGCAATCAGCAAATGGCCGATCTCATCGCCCAAGGCAACGAAATCCAGCATCGCTGGCGCCGCACGCTGCGGACCGGCGAGAACGTCGTGCTGGGCCGCACGGCCAAGCCGTGGTCCGTGCCGTGGGACAGCCTGATGTCGCGGCACCACGTGGAGATGTGCTGGCAAAACGACGCGCTGCACGTCAAGAAGCTCGAGGTCGGCCGCAACCCCGTCTTCTTCCGTGGCCGCGAGACCGACGAGTTCGACGTGCAGCCGGGCCAGCACTTCGTCATCGGCGAGACGCGGTTCACGCTGGTGCAGGAATCGGCCACGATCGCCAGTGAGGTGGCGGTGCCGCTGCAGGAGCAATCGTTCAGCGCCCAGTACCTGCGCGGCGTGCGGTTCCATAACGCCGACCACCGCATGGAGGTGCTCAGCCGCCTGCCGGACGTGATCGCCGGGGCCGAGCGCGACGACCAGTTGTTCGTCCGCCTGGTGAACATGCTGCTAGCCGGCATCTCGCGGGCCAGCGCCGTGGCGCTGGTCTATGTTCCGGAGGACGCCACGGAAGACTCGCCGGCCAACGTGCTGCACTGGGACCGGCGGCTGAACACCGGCGGCCAGTTCCAACCGAGTCGGAAGCTGATCCTCGAAGCCATCCGCCAGAAGCAGACCGTGCTGCACGTATGGACCACGCTGGAGGACAGCCGGGCGACGAAGTTCACCGCCGCCGAAAGCCAGGATTGGGCCTTCTGCACGCCGGTGCACGGCGAGGAGTGCGCCGGTTGGGCCGTGTACGTGGCCGGCCGGTTCGCGGCCGAGTTTGCCGCCACGCCGGCCGACGAAGACCCCGGCGACCTGCGGCAGGACATCAAATTCACCGAGATCGTGGCCGGCACGCTCAGCTCGCTCCGCAAGCTGGGGCTGCTGCAGCGGAAGCAGGCGACGCTCAGCCAATTCTTTCCGCCGGCCGTGCTCAATGCTCTGGAGTCGCGCGGGGTGGCCGATGTGCTCGCGCCCAGGCTGGCCGACGTCTCCGTGCTGTTCTGCGACTTGCGCGGCTTCTCGCACGCCGCCGAGCAGGACGCCGGCGACCTGATGGGCCTCCTGCAGCGCGTCAGCAAGGCGCTGGGCGTGATGAACCACCACATCCTCGACCAGGACGGCGTGGTCGGCGACTTTCAGGGGGACGCGGCCATGGGCTTCTGGGGCTGGCCGCTGGCCCAGAGCGACATGATCCTCCGCGCCTGCCAGGCGGCTCTGGCCATTCGCCAGCAGTTCGAGGCCGCGGCGTTGCGACCGGGCCACCCATTGGCCGACTTCCGCGTCGGCATCGGCTTGGCCACGGGGCACGCCGTGGCCGGCGGCATTGGGGCGAAAGACCAATTGAACAAGGTGACCGTCTTCGGACCCGTGGTGAACCTGGCCTCCCGGCTGGAGGGGATGACCAAGATCCTTCAGGGTTCGATCCTCATCGACGAAGCTACAGCCCACGAAGTGCGCGAGAAGGTCTCGCCCGACGTCGCTCGCTGCCGCCGCGTGGCCAAGGTGAAGCCATATGGTCTCGACACCTCCCTCGAGGTGAGCGAGCTGCTCCCGCCGGAGGCCGAGTACAAGGACCTGACCGCGGCCCACATCGAGGCCTACGAGGCCGCGCTGGACAAGTTCATTTCCGGCGAGTGGTCCGATGCCATCAAGCTGCTGCACCGCGTGCCGCCCGAGGACCGCGTGAAGGACTTCCTCACCGAGTTCATCATCAGCTACAAGCGCACGCCGCCCCCGGGTTGGGACGGCGTGATCGAGCTGCAGAGCAAGGGGTAGCGTGGGACAGGCATTCTTGCCTACCCGCCGAGGTTCAGCGTAACGTCTGACGCGGCAAGCCCTTGCTCAGCCGAATCTCCGTGCGGCGGCTTGCAGCCGCTCTGGCCGTGCTATAGAAAAGCGAGGATCGGCGTGCCGAGCCAAGGCGCGCCCTGGTCGCGGCAGGCAGCCGGACGGCATGCTTGACCTCCCCGTCTACTATGTGATTCCGGCTGCCGCGCGCGAATCCGCCCTTTGCCTCTCACCCCTGCCCTCCACCGCGGACGGGCCAATGTTGATCGCTTGTTGATCACTTTCAGGAGTTGCCTCATCGATGATTGCCACCAAGGTCGCTAAGGTCGCCAAGAAAGACAACGTCGCCACCTTGCTTGATCGTGCCCTGGATGCCGGCGAGGGGCTGCTGCGCCTCACGCCCACCTGGGTGCCGCGCAGCTTTTTGCATCCCGGCAAGCGCATCAAGCTGGCCCCGCAGGATTACTACGCCTATGGCGCCAACCGCGGCGGCATCGACGAACGATGGTTCGCCAGTACGACCGAGGCCGCCAACGATGGCCGCTTGGCGGATGAGGGACTCAGCTATATCTCCTTCAAAGGGCAGCGCTTCCTGCTCCGCGATGCCGTGGCCGAGGCGGGCGACCGCCTGATCGGCAAGGTCATGTTCAAGAAATACACCCGCTGGCCCGTGTATTCGAAGTTCTTCGACAACATG
>JBGQHD010000246.1:0-7053 GCA_041497795.1 Planctomycetia bacterium | reverse complement strand
CCTTGGCGAAGCCGTTGTGCGGCGCCGGGTTGCGCTGCTGCGGCAGGCTCTGCCGCTGCCAGTCTTGAATATCGGCCTCGGTGCCGCCGATAATCCGCAGCGGCAGCGGCTGGGTGACGTTGCGAAACAGGTCTTCGCCGGTAAGCTGGCGGACGACGTACTCCTCGGGAATGCTGCGAATCTTCCGCGGCCCCTCGGTCAAGAGATAGACAATGTTGTGCATCTCGCCTTCGTTGTAGGCCGAGAGCCGCATGGGGAGGATGAGCTTATCGGTCTTGAAGCGAAAGGCCATCGCCTGCACGTGGCCGTCGAAGGCCGAGCCGGACGGCAGTTTGGTATCCACCCCCTTCATCCGCGGCTTGGGATCGACGTTCGCTTTGCCGCCGACATGCGCCTTTTCGGCCACGAAGCACCAGCCGAGCTCCACGTACTCTTCGCACACGGCGTCCATGCCGGCGGGGTACTTGTAGCCGTGGTCGTCCATCCACCGCTTCAGCGCCGCGGCACTGCCGGCCTCGAGCACCGCCACCTCATACATGCCGACGGCTTCCTGTTTCAGCACGCGGACTTCGCTAGCCAGCAGCTTCAGCGAAGTGGTGGTATCCGCCTTGTCGCGATTGTCGAACGCCCCCAGCGCGCCCCACCGCCCGCCCTTCTCTCGCCAACGCAAGTCCACGACGACCTCTGGCGGGTCGATGGCATTGGCGATCTGCGGGAAGATGTCCTCCGACACTTTCCGCAGCGCCGGCGGGCTGGGGAACGAGATCAGCATCCCGAAGTCTTCGACCTTGCCCGAAAAGCCCGGCCGGATGACGAACGTCTCAATGCCGTCCCGGTAGAAGACATACGTCTGCTCGTCACCGACGCGAACGATGGACGTGTTGTCGTTCACGTAGATCGGCGGCACCATGCCGCAGGGGTCCGCCAGAGCCACGCCAGCGGCGGCGGGCAGGGCCAAGACAAATCCGGCGAGCCGGACGCTGATGAGCCATCGGGAGGCTGCGGGAATGCGCCGAGGGTGGGTGGCTCTCATGGTTTACTCCTTCGGGCGAGAGAGGCCAGGTTGCTGCTGCCCATGTATGACGCGCCGGTCGCAAATTTGGTTCCCCCCACGCCAAGCCATCACTAGCCCGACGCGCCAGCGAGGGAGGAGCGGCGGGTACGCATCCATTACGCTGGAAGCGGCGGCAGGCTGGAAGCCTACCCCACGGCTTACCCTCGCGCTCCCTCGCTGCGCGTCGGGTTAGTGAGGGGAGTTAGTGTTGCAGGCCGAGATTCAGATCGATCCGCTGGCCGTCGTATGCTAGCTCGATGCCTGGCGGCAGGCCGGCATTGGTGGCGTCGTGCTCCAGCTCGTGGGAAATATGCGTGAACAGCGTCCGCCGGGCGCCCACGCGCCGGGCGACTTCCACGGCCTGGTCCAGACCGAAGTGCGTGGAGTGCGGCCGGGGCCGCAGACAGTCGAGGATCAGCACGTCGAGCCCCTGGAGATGCGGCCACGACTCCTCCGGGATGTGGTTCGTATCCGTGCAATACGCCACGCCGCCGATGCGGAAGCCAAGCACGCGGAACGGCCCGTGCTGCAGCCGGAAGGGGATCACCCGCGCTCCGAGGACCTCGAAAGGCTCCATCGTCAGGCGGCGGATTTCCAACTGCGGCACCGAGGCCGGCCGGAAGTCATTGGTCTCCGCAACGAATGCGTAGTCGAAAGCCCGGCGGATGCGCTGCTCGACGAAGTCCTCGCAGTAGATCGGCAGCCGCCGCTGGAGGTAGAAGGGAAAGATCCGCACATCGTCCAGGCCGTAGACGTGGTCCACGTGGTCGTGCGTGTAGGCCACGGCATGGACGATGCCGATGCCCTCGCGCACGAGCTGGCTGTGCAAATCCGGCGGCGTGTCGATCAGCAGATTGCCCTGCGGCAGGCCGAGCAGCAGCGAGCACCGCGTGCGGCGGTTCTTGGGGTTGCCGCCACCTGGGCGTGCGCTCTGACACGTCTCGCAGCCGCAGCCGATGACCGGCACGCCCACCGAAGTGCCGGTGCCCAGGATGATGAGTTGGCCGGTGATGTCGGTGGTGATCGGGGCGGGCGAAACGGGCATAAGCTGGTCTTGCTTCAGTAAGCGTATGCGGCTGCATCGAGACCGCCAGTATAATGGACGGGCGAAGACGGTCAGAGCCTTAGATCGTGAGTGGGGCGTCAATCCGCGAGGTGAGACATGAACGACGAGCAGAAGCCCACAAGGCCGAGCCGGTCTTGGCTGCAAATCAGCCTGAGCACGCTTCTAGCGCTCATACTGGGGTTCGGCGCGGGGCTGGCTGTGAGATACAAGTTTGGCGAGGAACCCAGTCGCCTCCCCAATCCGTCCGGCATTCGGCTAGGCGACAAGCTCAGTGTTGAGTTCGGGGGGCCGGGAGTTGCCAGTTCCGCACGCACGGTGCTGGTGGTGGCCGACGGAACGATCAGCCTGCCCAAGCTGGGGCAGGTTCCGGCCGCGGGGCTTTCGTTGGAAGCGCTCACCGCCGATTTGAAAGCGCGCTACGACGCCTATTACAAACCGAGAGAGGTGTCGGTCTTCGTTTCTTTCTCGGACTCCTCCGTCGGGAAATGAGCACGCAAAGAGTTCGAACGGAGAGTGTCCGAACGGAATGAATTCCGTTCTACGAGACCAGCGCCGCCCGCTTCTCGGCGATCAGCTTGAGCAGCGCCTTCTGTGGGTCGGCGAACTTGGCGATGCCTTCGGCCATCAGCGTTTCTTCCAGGTGAACGAAATCGACCCTGCGGTCGATCTCGTCGAGCACTTCTTGCGGCGGCATCTGATCGACTTGGCGGGTGTACGCGCGGCCCAGCTTCTCCACGGCTTCGTTCGTGGCTGGCGGGTTCGTCTCGATGTCGCTGCCGGCGAAGGCGGCCACGTATTTATCGGGTAGGTCGCTGGGCTTTTTCGTTCCGGTGCTGGCGAAGATCATCTCTTGCTGCAGCGGCAGGCTCTTGTACGACCAGAAGCGGCAATTCTCGATCCAGATCCGTTTGGCGTTGACGATGCCGACCTGCCCTTGGGCGGCGGCCGACAGCCCGGCCGCGTGCTTCTCGCTGTAGACGTCGATCCTGGAGACGAAGATGCTGTAGACGCTCTTGAAGCTCTCGAGGGACTTCCGCCGCTGGGCGCCGCGCCAAATGGCATCTCGCGCCTCGCGGTATTGCCGTTTCGAGAAGATCAGCGTGACGTTGAGCGTCACCCCGGCGGCGGCCAGCTCCTCCAGGGCATCCAGCCCGGCCGGCGTGGCCGGCACCTTGATCATGCGGTTCTGGTGCCCCTGGGACCACTCCTTGCCCAGCCGGATGTACCCCGCCACGCGCTCGGCGTGCGACGGGCCGAGCTGGGGGTCCTCCAGCAGCGGGTCCAGCTCGAAGCTCACGTAGCCGTCGTTGCCGTGCTTCTCTTGCCAGACGGGATGGAACACGGCCTGGGCCTGCCGGACGAGCTGATCGGTCATAGCCCAGGCGATTCCTTCATCTTTAAGACCTTGGCCGCTGAGCCGCGCGATGTCGTCATCGAAGCGGCCGGTCTTGATCAAGTCGGTCACGATGATGGGGTTGCTGGTGGCCCCGGTGGCCCCCAGGCGGCGATTGGCGACCACCAGGTCCGGATCGATCGAATCCAGCCACAGCTTGGTGCCACAGGCAATGAGCGATTGCAGGGGAGAAGGCACGGAGGACGACTCCTTTCAGGAAATGCCGTTTAGCAACGGCGGTCAGTGGGATTGTACGCGGCCAAAGCCCGCCTGTCAGCCGGACGTAGGTGCCGCGAGCCGAGCGGCACCGGGGTGCGCGATTTGTCTCGGCATGATGAGCGGCAAGGTGCCCCCGACTGGCGGGACCTGGCCAGATCGCTTCTGGCGGCTGGCCGCAGGTTGAATAAAATGGAGGCATACCCCACAATCGGTGTGCCGAACCACGGCACGGGGCGGATTCCGAATGCTCCCGCCCCAAATTGTCCCACCGACCTTGCCCTTCCCACGCATGACGACAACTCGCTTCGGCCGCCGCGCGGCCCTGGTTTCGTGCGCCCTCCTGTGGCTGGCCGCGTGCTGCCATTGCGGCGCGGCGCACGGCCAGACGGCCAATCGGGAAGGCGACGCCTTCTTCGAGAAGGAAATCCGTCCGCTCTTGGTCGGCCGCTGCTATAAGTGCCACTCGCACGAGGCCAAGGAGGTGAAGGGCAAGCTGTACCTCGACAGCCGGCCCGGTTGGCAGAAGGGGGGCGAATCGGGACCGGCCGTCGTGCCGGGCAAGCCGGAGGAAAGCCTGCTCATCGACGCCGTCCGCTATGGCACGCGACAGATGCCGCCCGACAGCAAGCTGCCCGCCGTCGAGGTCGCCCTGCTGGAGCGGTGGGTGAAGATGGGCGCGCCGGACCCGCGGACGACGGTCGCCGCCAGCAAGACCAAGGCCGGGATCAACTTCGACGAGGCGCGAAAGTATTGGGCTTTCCAGCCGCTGCGGCGCGTCGAGCCGCCGGCAGTTAAGAATGGCGCGTGGTGCCGAACGGCGATCGACCGCTTCGTTCTAGCGAAGCTCGAGGCCGCCCGTGGGGTAGGCAGCCAGCGTGGGATAGGCTTCCAGCCTGCCGGACAACCTGGTGCACCACGTGACGGACAGTCTGGAAGCCTATCCCACGGCATCTCGCCCGCCGCGCCCGCCGCCCGCCGCACGCTGATTCGCCGGGCGTATTTCGATCTCATCGGCCTGCCGCCGACGCCGGATGAGATCGGCGCCTTCGTCAAGGATTCCGCGAGTGACGACGAAGCCTACGGCCGCGTGCTCGATCGGCTGCTCGATAGCCCTCATTTCGGCGAGCGTTGGGCGCGGCACTGGCTCGACGTGGCCCGCTTCGCCGAGAGCCACGGCTTCGAGCAGGACTACGACCGGCCGTACGCCTTCCACTACCGCGACTTCGTCATCAAGGCCTTCAACCAGGACATGCCGTACGACCAATTCGTGCGCTGGCAATTGGCCGGCGACGAGCTGGCGCCGGACGAGCCACTGGCCTTGATGGCTACCGGCTTCCTCGGGGCAGGCGTTTTTCCCACGCAGATCACCGCCAACGAAGTCGAAAAGAGCCGCTACGACGCCCTGGACGACATGGCCGCCACAACCGGCACCGCCATGCTGGGCCTGACGATCGGGTGCGCCCGCTGCCACGACCACAAGTTCGATCCGATCCCGGCGGACGATTACTACCGGCTGGTCTCGACTTTCACGACCACCGTGCGAAGCAATATCGACCTCGACCTGAATCCCGCGGTCACCAAAGCCGCCCAGGCCAAGTTCGACGCCGAGCACACTCCGCTGGTGGCGGCCCGCGATAAGTTCGAGCGCGACCAATTGCCCGGCCGGCTGGAACAATGGGCCCGCGAGCGGACCAAGGATGAGGCCGAGCCGCCGGCATGGGTCGTGCTCGACATCGCCCAACACAAATCAGCCGGCGGCGCCAGTTTCTTGAAGCTCTCCGACGGCTCGCTCCTGGCCAATGGCGCGAATCCGCCGTTCGACACATACACCTTTGTGGCCGAGACGACTCTGCGCGGCGTCACGGCGCTGCGCATCGAGGCGTTGGCCCATTCGACGATGCCCAAGGGCGGCCCCGGCCGGGCAAGCAACGGCAACTTCGCGCTCAGCGACGTGCGCGTGACCGCGCGGCCGATCAGTACGTCCGGCAGTAGGTCGGGCTTGCCGAGCCGGACTGGTCCCGCCCGGCAGGCGGGACCTACCGCGGAAGCCACGCCCCTCAAGCTAGTCGCGGCCCGCTCCACGTTCGATCAACAGGCGCTCCCCGTCACCAACGCCATCGACGCCGACAAGAAGTCTGCCTGGGCCGTGGACCCGCAGTTCGGCAAAGACCACGCGGCGGTGCTGGAGTTCGAGGCGCCCATCGGCTTCGAGGGCGGGACCGAATTCACCGTCGTGCTGGAGTTTCAGAACAACACCGGCCACAACATCGGCCGGTCACGGCTGTCGCTTACGACCGCATCCAGCCCGGTCGGCCTCGAAGGGAACGTTCGGCCGCGGCAGGTGGTGGAAGCGCTGGCGAAGCTGGACAAGTCGGGCCATTCGCTGGCCAAGCTCAATGACGCTGAGCGCGCGGCCCTGCTCACGTGGTATCGCTCGTGCAATGCCGAGTGGCAGAAGCTCAACCAGCGGGTGCAAGACCATCTCCGGCAAGCCCCCCAGCCCAACGTGGCGAAAGTGATGGTCGCCAGCGAAGGCGTGACGCCGATTCGCCATCACACGCAGGGGGCCGACTTCTTCAACGAGATGTACTTCCTCCGCCGCGGCGATCCCAACCAGAAGGCCGGCGTCGCCAGCCAAGGCTTCTTGCAGGTGCTGATGACCACGCCCGAGAAAGAGAAGCACTGGCAAGAGCCGCCCCCCAAGGGCTGGCGCACGTCGTACCGCCGCAAGGCCTTGGCCGCCTGGATGACCGACACGCAGTACGGCGCCGGGGACCTGTTGGCGCGGGTGATCGTCAATCGCCTGTGGCATCATCACACGGGCCGCGGCATCGTCGGCACGCCCAGCGATTTTGGCGTGCAGGGCGAGCGGCCGAGCCATCCCGAGCTGCTCGACTGGCTGGCCACGGAGCTGATCCGCGGCGGCTGGCGGCTCAAGCCGCTCCACAAACTGATCATGACGAGCGCCGTTTACCGGCAGGGGGGCGATTTCGACGACGCGAAGTTCAAAGCCGATCCGGAGAACAAGCTCTGCTGGCGGCACCCGCCGCGGCGGCTGGAGGCGGTGGTGATCCGCGACTCGCTGCTGGCCGTGACCGGCACGCTCGACCGGCGGATGTTTGGCGAGGGGACGCTCGACCAGGGGATGACGCGCCGCAGCATTTACTTCACGATCAAGCGCAGCCAACTGATCCCGATGCTGCAACTCTTCGACGTGCCGGAGCCGAACGCCAGCGTCGGCCGCCGGCCAAGCACGACCATCGCCCCGCAGGCGCTGATGTTCCTCAACAACCCGCACGTGCGCTCGTGGTCGCGCAACTT
>JBGQHD010000245.1:0-7105 GCA_041497795.1 Planctomycetia bacterium | reverse complement strand
TCGCGGTGGGGGACGGTGAAGCACTCGCCGTCGGGAATGTTGCGCTGGCCGGCGCAGGGGCGGACGTTCATCCCCTTGATCGAAAACTCCAGCTCCGTGCCGGGGCCGGTGATCCGCACCTTGTCGGCGGCCCGCATGCGGGCTTCCAGCGGCTTCAGGTCGCGGGCCATCTGGGCGTAGTCGGCCGTGCAGACGTCGAAGTAGAAGTCTTCGAAAGCGGCGCTGCTCATCTGGGCACTCTGGGCCATGCTGTCGGTCGGGTAGCGGAGCACGACCCAGTTGGTCTCCGGCACGCGAATCCGGATGTGCACCGGGTGCCACCAGAGCTTTTCGTACAGCTCCATCTTCTCCCGTGGCACGTCGGAGAACTGCGAGCTGTTGGCCGCGCCGCGGATGCCGATGTAGGCGTCCATCCGCTCCATCACGGCGATCTCGAATTGGCCGGCCTGGGCGATGTTGTTCTCGGTGCCCGTGCTGTAGAGCGTGCGGAGCACGGCGTTGTTCTTCCACGAGACGTACGGCTCGGCCCCCCGCTGGGCGGCCAACTCGATCAGCCGGCAGACCAGGGCCGGGTCGGGCAGGTCGAAGGCCTCGATGAGCACCTTCTCGCCCTTGGAAAGCGTGCAACTGTGTTCGATGAGGATTTCGGCCAGGCGGTCGAGGCGGGGGTCTTTCATGGGACCAGGGTTCAGGAGTCAGGGTTCAGGGTTCAGGAGCAGAGATCGGAGGTCAGAAGTCGAGGTCGGAGGTCAGGGGTCAGAGGTCGGAGATCCAGGTCGGAGGCCAGGGACCGAGTGGTCGGGGTCGGGGCCTTTCGTGAGTTGTCAGTTGTACCACAATTGCGTTACAACTGACCACGCGTGCGTTACAACTGACCACGCGGAGCGCGATGGTGCGCGACCAGAAATCCTGGTATAGTCGCCTGACTTCAGGGCGTCGCGGAAGCCCGAATTCGGGCGAGATCGGCTACTCCCCAGGAGTTCCTTGCCGCGCGCCGGCGATGAGCTTCCGACTCCTGAACCCTGAACCCTATCTCCCCGCGCCGTGAAATACGCCATCTGCAACGAGACCTTTCAGGACTGGCCCTTTGACCGGGCGTTTGCCTTTGCCCACGATTGCGGGTACGAGGGGCTGGAGATCGCGCCCAACACGATTGCCCTGGACGCCAAGGACATCTCGGCGGGCAAGCGGCGCGACGTGCGGCGGCGAGCCCACGTCGAGGGGGTGGAGATCATCGGCCTGCACTGGCTGCTGGCCAAGACGAAGGGGTATCACCTGACCAGCCCCGACGCGGCCGTGCGGAAGGCGACGGTGGATTACCTGGGCGAGCTGGCCCGGCTGTGCCGCGACCTGGGCGGCTATCTGATGGTGTTCGGCTCGCCGCTGCAGCGGAACCTGCTGCCGGGCGTGACGCACGAGCAGGCGATGCAATACGCGGCCGAGGTGTTTCGCGAGGCCATGCCCACGATCGCCGAGTGCGGCGTAACGCTGGCCGTCGAGCCGCTGGCGCCGGCCGAGGGAAACTTCCTCAACACGGCGGCCGACGGCGTGCGGCTGATCCGCATGGTCGATCATCCCAACTGCCGGCTGCACCTCGACTGCAAGGCGATGTCGAGCGAGTCGCAGCCGATCCCCGCCATCATCCGGGCCAACCGAGCGGACCTGGTGCACTTCCACGCGAACGACGCCAACCGCCAGGGGCCGGGCTTCGGCGAGCTGGATTTCGTGCCGATCTTCGCCGCGCTGCGCGAGATCGGCTACGACGGCTGGGTGTCGGTCGAGGTCTTCGACTACACGCCCGGCATCGAGCGGCTGGCGCGAGAGAGTATCGACTACATGCGGCGGTGCGAGCCAAAGTAGGCGTATCTTGTGGGGCACGTTTCCAAACGTGTCCGACGACGGCACATCAAAACAGGCACGTTGGAACGTGCCCCACTTTGATGCGGAGGTCGAGTCACTCCGTGACCCGCTTCCGGTCACGGAGTGACCGGACCACATGGCTTCATCTCGCGGAGGCGAGATGGCTACTTTGTCTAGCGCCGGAGTTTGTACACGCGGAGCCGACGCAACCTTCACCGCCTTTCTTGGGTGGTGACCGCGATTGTGGTCACCCTCAGCCTCCTGTGGACGCTGCTGAGTGCCGCGCGATGAACGCCGCACCGGCCGACTCCTCGTTTAGCCGCGAGCCAACGGCGAGCAACCGTTCATGGCCAACCACTACGCCGGCATCGTGTTGTGCGGCGGGCGCAGCAGCCGCATGGGCTATCCCAAGGCGCTGCTGCCGTTTGGTCCGGAGCTGATGCTCCAGCGCATGGTCCGGTTGATGCGTGCAGCCGCCGGGCCGATTGTCGTTGTCGCAGCGCCAGGTCAGGAGTTGCCGCCGCTGCCGGCCGATGTGATCGTCGTCCACGACCGCCGCGAGGGGCGCGGGCCGCTGGAGGGGCTGGCCGCCGGCCTGGCGGAGCTACCTGCCACCGCGTCGGCCGCCTACGTCACGAGCTGCGACGTGCCGCTGCTGCGCCCGGCCTTCGTGCGCCGCATGATCGAGCTGCACGCCGAGTATGAGATCGCCGTTCCCTTCGCGGGCGGTTTTCATCACCCGCTGGCTGCGGTTTACAGCAAAACCGTGCTGCCGCACGTCGAGCGCTTGCTAGGGGAAGATCGGCTGCGGCCGGTCTATCTCTTCGAGGTCGCTCAGACGCGCGTCGTCGCCGAGCACGAGCTGCGTGGCGTGGATCCGGAACTCGCCTCGCTCCACAATCTCAACCAGCCGGCCGATTACCAGGCCGCGCTTGCCGAAGCGGGCTTTCCGCCGCGGGACATGCCGTCGGCCTGACTCTTTCTCACCTCGGGGAGAGGGTGAGGTGGCGAGTTGCCGCGCGTTTCACCGTTGTCACGACTCGTCGCCAACGGATAAGCTCTTATGGCGCACGCGGCTCGCGTGCTAGCCGACGGACACGCGGGCCGCGTGTCCCACGAGCCCTCCGCAGCCGAGGAACCGACATGAAGGCCGCCGAAAAGCCGCAGCCCGCCGAGCATGAAAAGAGTCCTCAGCCGCAGGCACCGGCGCAGCCGGGCGTGCGGTGGTGGCCGGCGCTCGTGATTCTGCTGCTGGTGGCGCTAGGCATCGCCTACATCCTCTTGCTGTCGCCGCTGGGTCCGGGCTGGCGGTTCTGGATCTCGGTGGGCGTCGTGTTCCTGGGCGTGCTGGGCCTGATGGGCTGGGTGCTCTTGTTTTCGCGCCTGCCGTGGCTCTGGCGATGGAGCGGCTTCCTGACCCCCATTGTGCTCATCGTCGGTTTTGGCTACGCCTATCATCTCAATCTGGTGCGCTTCGACGAATTCGACGGCGACTCGGTGCCGGTCTGGTCGAGCTTCATGGGCCGCTCGCTCCGCCCGGCGGAGCGGATGGCTGAACTGGCCCAGCCGCTCGCGCCGGCCGACGTTCGCGTGGTCGCCGGCCAGCACGACTACCCGCAGTTCCAAGGCCCGCAGCGCGACGGCATCGTCCGCGGTCTCAAGCTGTCGCGCGACTGGAAAGCTCATCCGCCGCGCGAGGTCGCCCGGCGCGAGATCGGCGCCGGCTGGTCGGGCTTCGCCGTCGTGGGAGACTTTGCCTTCACGCAAGAGCTGCGCGGCGCGGTCGAGGTGGTCGCCTGCTACTGCCTGCCGACCCTGGAGCCGGTGTGGGTTTACCAGGATGAAGAGGGCTACGAGTCGAGCAAGCCCGACGGCACCGGCCCCCGCGCCACGCCGACGGTCGAGGGAGGCCGCGTGTACGTGATGGGGGGCACCGGCAAGGTGAACTGCCTGGACGCCGCGACCGGACGCCGGATTTGGCAGCGCCATGTGCTGCGGGAATTCGGCGCGAACCTCTGCAACTGGGGCAAGTCCGACTCGCCGCTGATCGTCGATGACCTGGTGGTCGTGACCGGCGGCGGCGGCCAGGGACCGTCGCTGATTGCGATGAACAAGGAAACCGGCAAAGGCGCCTGGACCGCGGCCTGGAGCGAAGACAAGCAGGGCACCATCGGCGACTCTTACGCCTCGCCGACGCTGGCGACGCTGTGCGGCGTGCGGCAGATTCTCAATCAGGAAGACACGGGTGTGGCCGCCTACGACCCGCAAACCGGTCGGCAGCTTTGGCGGCTCGATTGGCCTTGGGGCCCCAACATGAAGCACCCTAAGGTCTCGCAGCCGATGCCGCTGCCGGGCGACCGAGTATTCATCGCGGCCGAGTACGGCTCCGGTTGTGCGCTCGTGCAGGTGCGTCGCGACGCGGAAGGCGCTTTCTCGGTCGAGCAACTTTGGAAGGGAGAATCGCTGCGGACCAAATTCTCCAACGCCGTGCGCAGCGGCCAGCACCTCTACGGCCTGCACCTGGGAATCCTCCGCTGCGTGGAGTGGGAAACGGGCGAAGTCGTCTGGAAAAAGGGCCGCTACGGCCACGGGCAGATCCTGCTGGTCGATGACCTGATCCTGGTGCAGGCCGAACGGCCCGGCGACGTCGCGCTGGTCGAGGCCTCGCCCGAGGGCTATCGCGAGCTAGGCCGCGTGCCGGCGCTGGAGACCACCACCTGGAACACGATGGCGCTGGCCGGCAAGTACCTGCTGGTGCGCAACGACCGCGAGGCGGTGTGCTTCGAACTGACGCTGGCGGAGTAGGCCAGCGTGGCTCAACATTCGCGTGCCACGAGAGAAGCCCGGCTTCTTGGAGAAGCCGGGCTTCTTTCGTTCGCAAACCACCCCGCCGCTTGCTTGCCCTCCGGCGCGGGCGTACTCTGTCTCACTGCCTTTGTCTCTCACCTTCTGGAGGGTTCCCCATGCTGCGGTATTTGACGGCACTCTTGGTCGGGCTGACGGTCGTAACCTGGGGCGCCGCTGCGCCGATGACCTTCGCGGACGAAGCGGCCACCAAGCACACCGCCAACACGGCGGCCCCCAAGTACGAGAAGGACGGCAAGACCATCCAGCAGGGCTTCCTGGCTCGGCATAACCGCTTCAACGAGCGGGTCAAGAAGGGGAACGTGGACTTGCTCTTCATCGGCGACTCGATCACCGAGGGCTGGGAAGGCGCCGGCAAGGACGTGTGGGCCAAGGCCTACGGCAAGCGGAACGCGGTGAACCTGGGCATCGGCGGCGACCGCACGCAGCACGTGCTGTGGCGGCTGGAGCACGGCAATATCGACGGCATCTCGCCCAAGGCAGCCGTGCTGATGATCGGCACGAACAACTCCAACGGCAAGGACCACACGGCCGAGCAGATCGCGGAGGGCATCAAGGCCATCGTCGGCACGCTGCGCGAGAAGCTGCCCAAGACCAAAGTGCTGATCCTCGCCATCTTCCCCCGCGGCGAGAAGCCCAACGCCCAGCGCGAAAAGAATGCCAAGGCCAGCGAGCTGGCCGGCAAGCTGGCCGACGACAAGAACGTCTTCTACCTCGACATCGGCCCCAAGTTCCTCCGGGAAGACGGTTTGCTGAGTACCGACATCATGCCCGACAAGTTGCACCTCTCGCCGCGTGGCTACCAGATTTGGGCCGACGCGATCGAACCGAAGTTGAAAGAGCTGCTGGGCGAGTAGCTTACGTGGGGCACGTTTCCAAACGTGCCTCTCGCATTGTGGCGCGCTGGATGACTCGTCAGGTGGGCCAAGGCCGCGTCAGCGGCCGCCGGCCCACCAAAAGCGGGTGGCGCTGGTCGCACTGCGAACGCCAGCCGCACTCGTGTCCTGCCAACCCAAACCTATCCCCCAGGAGTCACGCCCCGATGCGACACCTCATTCGCTTCCCCTTTACTTCGCGAGTGGCCATCTGTTGCCTTGCGCTGCTGGCCGGGCGGCTACCGATGGCCGCTCCGGCGGATGCCCAAGAGAAAAAGAGCGACAAGCCGGCCGACGCCGTCAAGGGCCAGCGCGTCTTCTCCTGCGGCCACAGTTTTCACTTCTTCGTGCCGCCGATCCTCAGCGACCTCGCGAAAGGGGCCGGCATCGCCGATCATCAGGCCGTCGGCTTGTCATCCATTGGTGGCTCGCGCGTCATCCAGCACTGGGACGTGCCGGAGGAAAAGAACAAGGCCAAGGAAGCCCTTCGCGCCGGCAAGGTGGACGTGCTGACGCTTTCCCCCATCCATTTGCCCGACGAAGGGATCGAGAACTTCGCCAAGCTGGCCTTGGAGCACAACCCCAAAGTGCGGGTTACGGTGCAGGAGTTCTGGCTGCCGTTTGATATCTACGACACGACGTTCAAGCTGCGTCCGAAGAAGGTGGACCACAATGCCCTCACCGGCGAGGGACTGCGGAAACTGCACGAGCCGTACTTCAAGAGCATGGACGAGCACATCCGCGACTTGAACAAGAAGCTGGGGAAGGACGTGCTGTACGTGGTGCCGGTCGGCCAGGCCGTGATCGCCCTGCGCGAGAAGATCATCGCCGGCGAGGCGCCGGGGCTGAAGACTCAAGAAGACCTCTTCAGCGACCCCATCGGGCACGCCAAGCCGCCGCTGCAGGCGCTGGTGGCCTACTGCCATTTCGGCGTGATCTATGGCCGCACCCCGGTCGGCTTGCCGATGCCGGCCGTCCTGGCGAGGTCGAACCCCAAGCCCGACGACAAGCTCAACCGCCTGCTGCAAGAGCTGGCCTGGGAGGCGGTCACGGCCCATCCGCTGAGCGGCGTGCGGGAACCGGCGAAGTCGAAATGACGAGAACCGAGCAAAGCACCCCGGCTGCTCGAAGCAGCCGGGGTGCTGGTGCCCCACGTCAGGCGGTCTATGGATCATCGCATCGCGAGCCTCGAAGACTACTGGAGCCTTCGGCGGACGTTCCGCTGGGAGCGGCCCGAGTTCTTCAACTTCGGCCGCGATGTCGTGGATTTTCTTGCCCGTAAATCCCCACGGTAAGGCGGCCCTGATCTGGGTTGGTTCCGGCGGCCGGCGCGAGGTCACCTGGAAGGAAATGGCCGAGCGGTCGTCGCAGCTCGCCGCGGCCCTGCGAGAGCTCGGCCTGGAGCAAGGCGATCGCGTGCTCATCATCCTGCCGCGCGTGGTCGAGTGGTGGGAAGCGATGCTCGGCGTGCTGAAGGCCGGGCTGATCGCCATCCCCGGCACGCC
>JBGQHD010000244.1:0-7115 GCA_041497795.1 Planctomycetia bacterium | reverse complement strand
GACCAGGTGGCCGCCGCGCCGCACAGCCGGCGGCTGTTTCTGCTGCCGCACTGTCTGAAGCACGCCGAGGGCTGCCCCGCCGACTACGACGAGTTCGGCCTCGACTGCCGCAAGTGCGGAGCCTGCAGCATCGCCGATTTCCGCCGCAAGGCCGAAGACCTGGGCTACCGCGTGCTGGTGGCCGAAGGCTCGCCGATCGTGCTCAAGATCATCGTCAGCGGCTACGTCGATGCCATCGTCGGCGTGGCCTGCCTGAACGTGCTCGAAAAGGCCATCGACAAAATCCTTCTGGCCGGCATCCCCTGCATGGCCATTCCGCTCCTCTCCAGCGACTGCCGCAACACGGGCGTGGACGAGGACTGGGTCATGGAGATGATCAAGCTCGAACACCGCCAGCCGCAGGTGCAGACGCGCTCGTACGTGCACCTGATGCGCGGCGCGGCCGGCATGTTCGAGGAGCAGGAGCTGAACCGCCTGACGCCGCGGCTGCGCGGCGGGCCGTCGCTGGCCCAATCCAACGGCCAGGGCATCAGCGGCCTGGATCCCGTGGCGGCCACCGAGGCGATCGCCCACGGCTTCCTCGCCAAAGGGGGCAAGCACTCGCGGCCCTTCATTACGCTGGCCGTGTACGACGCCCTCTCGGGCGGCCGCTGCACGCTGGCGGATGGGGCCGAGCGAGTGGCGGCGATCCCCGACGCCGTGAAGCGCTGCGCCATGTCGATCGAGACCTTCCACAAAGCCTCGCTGGTGCACGACGACATCGAGGATGACGACGACTTCCGCTATGGCGACGGGACGCTGCACCGCAAGTACGGCATTCCCACGGCGATCAACGTCGGCGACTACCTGATCGGCCACGGCTACCGCCTCATCAGCCGGGAGACGCCGCAGATCGGCGCGGAAGCCGCCGCCGACATCCTCGACCGCATGGCCGACGCCCACCTGAAGCTCTCCGAAGGCCAGGGCGCCGAGCTGCTGTGGCGCGACTCGCTCAATAAGCAACTCGCCCCGCTGGACGCGCTGAAGATCTACGCCCTCAAGACCGCCCCGGCGTTCGAGGCCGCCCTTTACACCGGCGCCCGACTCGCCGTCGTGGGGCACGTTTCCAACGTGCCCGGCAAGCAGGATGCTTGTCCCACCGACGCCCGCTCGCCGGATGCGCCCGGCGTCAGCCAGGCCGATTTTATCGCTCTCCGCGAACCGATCAGCCAGTTCGCCCGCCATCTCGGCGTGGCGTTTCAGATTCTCAACGACCTCAACGACTGGCGCGGCGACACGCATAACAAGCTCTCCGCCGGCGGCGACGTGCTAGGCGGCCGGCCGACCGTGCTCTGGGCGCTGGCCTTGGAAGGCCTCGACGAACCCGACCGAGCCGAGCTGCACGCGCTCGTGGGGAACGTCGTAGCACAGGCTTCCAGCCTGGCTGGCAACTCGCATGCACACGCGGAAAGCAGCCCGGCTGCTCCCAGCAGCCGGGCTGCTGGCGCCGTGCATCGCGTCCGCGCTCTCTACGAAAAAGCCGGCGTCTTCGAGAAGGCCCAGCGCCTCGTCGACAAATACCGGGAGCGAGCCGAAACGGTGGCCGACGCCGTTCCGCAGGATGAGCTACGGCGGCTGTTCTACTACCTGGTCGATACGGTCCTCGACAGCCCGCCCGAGGAGCCAACGCCCGAGCCAGTTCTCCTTCCTTTAACTTCGCTGACGGCGGCAGTCGCGAGATAGCTCGCGAGATCAAAGACTTGCAGGGGATCTTCGCATGGCGCTCGCTGTTGGCATTCTTTGGCAGGTACTAATCGTCGTAGCGATAGTCCTGGCGGCATTGCTGCTTTGGCGTCGGCGCCTTGCTGGCCTGGGTCACGCGGCTCTTGTCTTAACCGGCAGCCTCCTCTGCTGGGGCTTCGTCTCAGCCGCCGTCGGCCTAGCGGAGAACTTCTGGTCCGTGTCGTCCGCAGGGTTCCTCGCCGCCACCACCGTTGGCGTAGTCGGGGCGGGCCTTTTCGTGCTCGGTGCTCTCGGGTTGAGGCCACTAGAAAAACACGAAACACCTCAACGTTATTAGAAGCCCAAGACAAGTTCCCACGGCCTCGCTGACCGTCCTGGCGACCTAAGGCCGTAAGGCGGACGCTCTTGTCCGCCTTGCAGCACGCCGATCCACGCAATACCCGTTGCCGAGCCGGCGGACAGGAGTGTCCGCCTTACGCGGGCGATAGCGCCAAGCGCAGCCCTCCCTTGGGCCGCAGCGACATCTTCACGTCCAATTCCGGCGTTTGCTGGCCGGCGGCCGGGGCCAGCGTGAACCGCTGCAGGAGCATGGCCGTCAGCAGCGTCATCTCCGTCATGGCGAACGTGTTGCCGATGCAGATGCGCGGGCCCGCGCCGAAAGGAATGCACGCGTACGGCGGGATTTGTTCCTCTCGCCCGGGAGCGAAACGGTCCGGGTCGAACTGCTCGGGGTTGGGGAACCAGCGCTCGTCGTGATGCACGACGTAGGACGTGACCCGGGCGATCGCGCCGCGCGGGAGCAGCCACTCGCCGATCTGCACGTCGCGGACCGCCTGGCGGGCAAAGACGGCAACGGCCGGCGGGTAATGACGCAGCGCCTCTTTGACCACGCAACCGACGTAAGACAGCCGAGGCAAGTCGGCAAACGTCGGATCGCGCCCGGCGAGCGCCGCGTCCACTTCGCTGGCGGCTCGGGCCGCGATCTCCGGATGCGCCGCCAGGGCCCAGCCGATCCAGGTCATGCCGGCGGCCGTGGTGTCGTGCCCGGCCAGGAAGATGTTGACGCACTGGTCGCGAACTTGCTCGTCGGTTAGTCCGCGGCGGTCGCCCTCCTCATCGACCGCCAAGAGGAGCATCGACAGCAGGTCGCCGCGGTCGGTTTCTCCGGCGCGGCGGTCGCGGATGAACCGCCGCACCAGGGCGTCGAGCGTCGTCATGGCCCAGCGCTTCTCGGCTTTGCCTGGCAGCGGCAGCCAATCGGGCAGCGTGAACGGCGTCATCATCTCGCGGACGGCGACTTCGGAGAGGACGTGGACCGCGCTACCCAGCTCGCGCGCCTCGCTGCCCAGCGCGGCGCCGAACATCGTGCGGGCGATGATCTCCATCGTCAGATCGGTCATCGCCTGCTCGAACTCGATCTCGACCGAGGCCGCGGGCGGGCTCTGGTGCGCTGCAGAGGCGGACAGGAGTGTCCGCCTTACGTCGCTGACTTGTGCTACCCACGCGTCCAGCCGCTCGCGGGCGGCGGCCACCATCGCCTCGGCGTAGGCGGCGAAGCGGCGTGGCGCAAACGCCGGCTGCACCAGCCGCCGATGGCGGAGCCAGGTTTCGCCCTCCGTGATCAGCAGCCCGTCGCCGTTCCACTGCCGCAGCACGCGGATCGGCCGGCGCATGCGAATGAAGTGCTTGGCCTCGGTGCTGAGCACTTCCTTGATCAGCTCGGGATGGAAGAAGTTGTAATCCTGGTACGGGCCAAGCCGCATGTAGACGGCGTCGCCGTACTGCCGGTGCAGCTCGTTGTAGAAGCCCAGGATGTCGCGCTTGATCCGGCCGATCAGACGCAAGCCGCACGCCCCGTCGCGTGGTCCCGGAGGTCGGGCAATGGCCATCGTGGGCACCCCTCAAAGTAGTAGGCACGCTCCGCGTGCCGTCAGCGCAGGGTCTCGGACGGCGCCGCGGAGATTCTTCGCTGCGCTCAGAATGACAGGTGATTCTAACAACTACCGTCACGGCGTGTGAGCGCAGCAAAAACGGCGCCGGCCGAATGATTCGGCCGGCGCCGCAAGTTCGACTATCGTGTGCAACCTACTTCTTCTCGGGCAAATCCTTCGCACGGGCCGGCACGGCCTTCTCGATGGCCCCGAATTCGGCTGCGGCGCGAGCTTCGCGATACATCATCACCCCGTCGGCGATCAGCTTGATCACGCCTTCCTCGACCTCGATGCGGGTCGCCTCGCCGTTGGGCACCAAGCGGCTCGAGATGCGGATGCGGTCGCTACCCGGCTTGATCGACTCGGCCACTTTGGCCAGGAGGGGATTCAGTGGGTCTTGCTTGGCCACGTACTTGACGATCGGGGCCAGCGAGAGCACCATCTGGCCCGGCGCCGCCGGCCGGCTGCCGGTCGCCTTGCTCTTGGCGATCAGGTCTTTGAGCGACTTCATGGCGTCGCTGCCGACCGCCAGGTACAGGCCCTTCTTGCCGGTGGCGAGAATCACTTTGGGATCGCTGCCCAGGACCTTGCCGACCTTTTCGGCCTCGTCGCCCAGCTTGGGCGTGATGCGGTGGAAGGTCAGGCCGTCGGCTTTTTCGACGTCGTACTCGACCTTCAGCACGCCTTCATCCTCGGCGATCTTGATCGCATCGCGGAGGGCCTTATCGGCGGCGGCGCCGTCGGCCACCCCCAACCCCACGGCGAGCGTGAAGGGCCCCTCGCCCAGCACGGTCACGCCCAGGTCCATCTGGCCGCTCTTGATGGTCCCTTCAAACACATCCCACAGCTTGCCGACGACTTCCTTGACCTTGGCCTTTTGGGCTTCGTTCTCGAAGTCGCCGGACTTGTCGATTTCCTTCAAAAGGGCCTTCTTGCCCTCGGCCAACGTGCCGGTGAGCTGGGCCGCTTCTTCCTCGGTCACCTTGCCAGTGACCAGGGCGCTGAACACGGCGTCATCGCGCCAGAAGCCCCCGAAGGCGGAGCGCACGTCGGCCTGAGCCGCATAGCGCTTGGCGGTGTCGCTGCCCGCGGTGGCCGTGGCGGTGACTTCCATCACCAGCTTCTTGGCCGAGGCATCCACCGACCAGCCGAGCGTAATCTTGTCCAGCTCGTTAATCGTCTTGACGATCGTGTCGATCTGCGTCTTGACGAGCTTCTCGCGGCGGGCGAATTCCTCGTCCGACTCGTCCGGCTTGCGGGCCAGCCCCCTCTTCACGCCGGCTTGAATGCCAGTGATCGCCAGGCCCTTGAAGAACGGCGGGATGTTCTGCATGAAGATCCGCAGGCCCAGGTCGTACTGCTTGTCCATGCCGTCCAGCAGCTTGAGGGGATCGTCCGGCAGCTTGGCCAGGGACGAGGCCTCGTTGCTGACATAGAGCCAGCTCCCCTTGCTCTTCAGAAAGGCGTCTTTGCCGCCCACGAGCCTGGCGATCTTCTTGACGCCATCGCCCACGTCTTCCGGGGCCGCACCAGGGGGAAGCAGCGAGAGCAGGCTTTCGGCATCGCTGGTGGGCACGAAGCCCAGCACCTGGAAACCCACGCCGCCGTCGGTCGAGGCGGCCAGGCCGATCGGCTTGCGGCGGTCCAAGCCCTTCAGGCCGCCTGCATGATCCGTGATTGCGTCTTCGACGATCTTCTCCAGGCCCTCGCGGCCCGCCACCGTGCCGAGATAGCCGATGTCCTTGATCAGCGATTCGACGCTGGGCAGCGACAGCACCAGCAGCGGCTTGTTGTCTTCTTGAGCCGGCGCGCGGGCTGCGGCGACCAGCGCCAACCCCACGGCAGCCAGCGAAAGCAGGAATTTCTTCACGTGAAAAGTCTCCTTGTGAACGGAAGTCGAAGAGCGGGTTCTGTCATGGGACACGCCGACATCTGTCATTCTGAGCGCAGCGAAGAATCTCGACGCGGAAAGACGGCTCGCGTTGTGGCAATGAGGTTGTGGCAAATGAGCTTGGGCAACACCCGTGTCCGCGAGCCCTCCGAAACGGCCGGGAATTATACCCCTAGAAGCCTGGGTAAGTTTAGGGGAAAAACGGCCATCGCGGCGGCAGTCGCCACAAACGCGGAACCCTCGACGGACGGGGCGGCCCGCCTCCAGGCCGCATCGTCGGCACCCGGCAAAACATCCGTGCAGGCCGCAGGTTGCGCCTGACCCCTGCCCGCGGTTTGACCGTTATTGTCGATCATCCCTATGATGATCCCGCGAAGGTCATTCTGCCCCGAAGGTCATTCTGAGCGCAGCGAACAATCTCGACGCCGCCGCGAGAGACCCTTCGCTGCGCTCAAGGTGACAGAAGCAGCGTGACAGAAACCCGGCTTCTTCAAGAAGCCGGGCTTCTCCGTCCCAAAACCGGAGCCAGCCGCCGTGAGCAACACCAAACGCATCATCCGCGTGGGGCACAGCCCCGACCCGGACGACGCCTTCATGTTCCATGCCCTGACCAATGGCAAGGTCAACACGGGCGATTACGAGTTCCGCCACGAGCTTTGCGACATCGAGTCGCTCAATCAGCGGGCCAAGCAGGGCGAGCTGGAGCTGACCGCGATCAGCCTGCACGCCTACGCCTACCTGACCCATCGCTACGTGCTTTGCCCCTGCGGCGCCAGCATGGGCGACGGCTACGGCCCGATGGTGGTGGCCCGCGAGCCGATGACCATCAGCGATCTCAACGATTGTTCGGTCGCCGTGCCGGGCAAGCTGACGACCGCCTATTTGGCGCTGCGGCTGTGCGCGGGCGACGAATTCGCGCCGGTCGTCGTGCCGTTCGATCGCATCCTGGACGCCGTCGAGGCCGGCGAGTACCAGGGGCAGCCGGTCGGTGCGGGCCTCATCATCCACGAGGGGCAGTTGACCTACGGCGACCGGGACCTCGAGCTGGTCGTCGATCTGGGCGTGTGGTGGAAAGACGAAACCGGCCTGCCGCTGCCGCTGGGCGCCAACGGCGTCCGCAAGGACTTGGGGCCGCAAGTGATCCGCGACGTCAACCGGCTGCTCCGCGAGAGCATCCAGTACGCCTTGGAGCATCGCGACGAGGCGTTAGACTATGCACAGCGCTACGGCCGCGACCTGGACCGCGAGCGGGCCGATCAGTTCGTGGGCATGTACGTTAACGACTGGACGCTCGACTTCGGCCCCCGCGGCCGCGAAGCCGTGCGGCAACTGCTGGCCCGCGGGCACGAGGCGGGAGTGATCCCGCACCTGGTGGAGCCGGAGTTTTCGGAGTAGCGCCATGTCGTCATGTCATTCTGAGCGCAGCGAAGAATCTCGCACGCCGCCGCGAGAGACCCTTCGCTGCGCTCAGGGTGACAGCGGCCGCGGCGAACGTCCAACGTCCAACATCGAACGAGAATCGAACTTCACGACCAATAGCCGCGATGCAGCCGCCATCCGAGACCACGCCG